>DASXLN010000285.1:0-4157 GCA_036496165.1 Gaiellaceae bacterium
GTCTGGCCGGCGCCGCCGCTATCTCGAGAGGGGAACGTCAGACGCGAGCTGAGCTCAGATGCTCATCCCCGTCGACCCGCGCCGACGGCCGAGGGCCAGTCCGGCGCCGATCATCGCGAAGGCTGCGAGCGCCGGAATCCACAGCGGGAGACCGGTGAACGGCAGCGTGCCGCTACGCGTGCTCGAGCGGAGCGCGGCGCTCGTGCCGAGCACGCCGCTCTTCGACGTTGGTGACGACGCCTTGGCAGGAAGTGTCGCCGAGGCCCCGAGGACGCCGCTCGCCCCGGTGTTACTGCCGGCGGTCGAGCTGCCGGCGGTCGAGCTGCCGGCGGTCGAGCTACCGGCGGTCGAGCTGCCCGCGACCGACGCATTGGCGCCCGCGGTGTTCGAGCCGCTCGTGTTCGAGCCGCTCGTAGCCGACGAGGTCGATGACGTGGTGCTGCAGGTCGTCGAGCTGCCATAGCTCTTCGCTGCGTGCACGTCGACCCAATGCCCGTTCCGACAGACCTTGTGCGGCTGGCTGTTGCCGGGGCCCTTGATCGGCGTCCCGGCCGGAGCGCCGTTGCCGTTCGCGATCTGCGCGGCCGTCTTGCCGTTGCCGTACCGCTTCGACGCATCGGAATTCGACGACGTCGACGAGTTGTCCGCCGTGCAGGTCGCGCTCGTCCCCTGCCCGCCGCCGGTCGAGCATTCGGTGTTCTTGCCGGTCGTATTGCTCGGCTTGACACCCGACCCGGACTGCGACTGCGCGTTGTTCTGGTCCTTGGACTGGCCCGGCGGAGTGCCGTGCGGATTGCCGCCCAGGGCGCCACTCGCGCCGATGAGCACCGCGAGCGCCGCCAGGAGCACCGCGGCTGGAATGACACGTTGGATCCTCATTGATCCCCTCCCTGGGATATCGCTCGAAAAAGGTGCGATTGCTCTTCGCAAACGAGGAACCAGGCCGGAGGGATACGCGTTCACCTCGTATGAAGGCCGTCGTTGGGATCTGCCTGCTTTCACTGCTGGCGGGCGCGCTCGCCTGGATCGGCGGCCCCCGGACGATCCGGAGCCGCGCCACGACCGAGAGAGTGGCGGCAGCCCGGGCGCCACGCTGCCAACCGGCAACGACCCCGACGAGCACGCCGACGCGCTCCCTCGCCGCGGTCGCACGGACGTCGACCGCCGCGTACCGCAAGCCGGGCGCCGGGCTCGTCGCCCGCTTCCGGCCGCGGAACCAGGACCGCTTCCATACGGTCTTCGCCGTCCTGGCCGCCCGCCGGAACGCACGCTGCGAGCCCGTCTGGTATCGCGTACGGCTCCCGATCCGGCCGAACGGGGCCACCGGGTGGGTCTCGGCGCGCACCGTGGATGTGAGCTCAGTCGACACCAAGATCGTGATCCACGTCCGAGCCCGACGGCTCGAACTGCTCCGGGCCGGGCACGTGATCTTCCGAAGCGCGATCTCGACCGGCGCCCCGGACACGCCGACTCCGATCGGCACCTTCTACGTGAAGGAGCGGCTCGTGCCCGCCGACCCGAACGGCCCATGGGGGCCGGCGGCGCTCGGGACCTCCGCGTACTCAGCCGTCCTTCGCAGCTGGACCGAGGGTGGACCGGTGGGCATCCACGGGACCGACGATCCCACTGCCATCGGCCGCCCCGTCTCGCACGGGTGCATCCGCCTCCCCAATGCCGCGATGCGCCGGCTGTTCGGCCTTACACCGGCCGGCACGCCGATCGTGATCAGCCGCTGAGCGGGCTTATTCGATGTCGTCGTCCAGGTCGGCGTCGTGCCCGCCCTGGTAGCGCGGCTGCGGCCGCTCGACGAACGTGACTGCGATGCGCTCGATGCGGTTGCCCTCGACCTCGAGGACGTCGAAGCGAAGCCCGTCGTAGGCGACGTCGTCGCCCGGCTCCGGGGCCCGGCCGAGCTGGCCGAAGACGAAGCCGGCGACGGTGTGGAAGTCCTCGTCGGGCAGATCGGTGCCGAACCGCTCGTTGAACTCGTCGATCGGGAAGCGGCCGTCGAGCCGCCAGGTGTCGTCGTCCACCTGCTCGATCGAGGTCTCAGGCACGTCGAACTCGTCCTCGATCTCCCCGACGATCTCCTCGATCAGGTCTTCGAGCGTGCAGATCCCGGCGAGCGCGCCGTACTCGTCGACGACGATCGCGAAATGGTTGTTCGTCTTCCGGAACTCCTGGAGGAGCGAGGCGAGGTCTTTCGTCTCGGGGACGACGTACGCCGGCCGCAGCAGCTCCTCCAGCTTCACCTCGGCAAGGCCGCGATCGTGGATCGCGGAGAAGAGGTCGCGCACATGCAGGACACCGACGACGTCGTCGAGCGTCTCGCGGTAGACCGGGTAGCGGGTGTACGGGTGATCGAGGACGGTCTCGAGCGCCGTTTCCGCCGGCATGTCGACGGAGATGGCGGCGACGTCGGGTTTCGCGACCATGACGTCGGCGGCGTCCTTGTCACCGAACACGAAGACCTTGTCGATCATCTGCTGCTCGCCGACCTCGATCTCGCCCTCGCGCGTCGAGCGCGAGACGAGCATGCGCAGCTCCGCCTCTGAGAGGACGTCGCGCTCAGCTCCCGCCGGCGCCACGCCGAAGACCCGCAGGACGGCGTTCGTCGAGTGCTGAAGGACCCAGATGAGCGGCTGCGTGACGGTGAAGAAGGCGCGCACCGGCGCTGACACCCACAGGGCGGTCCCCTCGGAATGGCTCAGGGCGACGCCCTTCGGCACGAGCTCGCCGATCACGACGTGGAAGAAGGTGAGGATGAGGTAGGCGAGGGCGATCGCGAGCGCCGTCGCGAACCAGGCGTCGAACTCCTTCGTGAGCGCGTGCTCGCCGACGGCGCCGATAGCCAGCGAGGTGAGCGTCACGCCGAGCTGCATCGCGGCGATGAAGCGCGGCGGGTCCGACGTGATGCGGAGGACGTCGCGCGCGCGGCGATTGCCCTGATGCTGGAGCTCGATGATCCGTGTCCGGCGCGCAGTGACGAGGCCGTACTCGGCCGCGACGAAGAACGCGTTGAGCAGGATCAGGGCCGCGACGCCGAGGAGCTCGAGGAAGAGATTCACGGCGTGCGGCTGGTACTCGGAGGTTTCTCGTCCACCAGCTAGCGCGCAGTGTAGGTAACGGCGCGGTCGTCCTCGTGCTTGTGAGCGCGGCCGAGGGCGACGAGACGCTCGAGATGCGACAGCGCTTCGGCGACGGCGAAGCGGCGCTGGATCGCCGGAAGGGCTGTGCCGAACAGCGCGTGCGAGACGTCGAAGCCGCTGTGTGCCCTGTCGGCGATCGCGGCTTGCGTCCGGTCGAGGCGCTCGTCGTGGTGGACGAGGATCTCCCGCGCGCGCGCCGCGGGCTCGGTGATCGTCTCGCCGTGGCCGCCGTACGAGACACGCGGGTCGAGCGCGGCGAGCTCGTGCAGCGTGCCCGAGTAGTCGCCGAGCGGATCGGGCCGGCTCTCCGGATAGAGCCCGATCGCGGGGGTGATCGGCGCGAGCAGCGTGTCGCCGGCGACGAGGACGCCGTCGCGGTGGAGGCACAGATGGCCGTCGGCGTGGCCAGGGCTCGCCATCACGGTCCAGCCGTCGATCTCGTCGCCCGGCTCGACGAGCGTCGGGTTCCAGGCGAACTGGACGAAGTCGGCGAACACGTGGCCCGACTCGATCAGCTCCTCCGCGACGGGCGCGGGAACGCCGTTGCGGACGAACCAGCCGGCGATCCGCTCCGGCCAGTCGGGCGAGCCCCAGACGCGCTCGCATTGCGCGTAGTCGAGGCGTCCCTGGAAGACCGGGGCGCCCGTCGCGCGCGCGGCCGGGGCTGCACCGCCGACGTGGTCGGGATGCATGTGCGTGATGAAGATCCGGACGACCGGCCCGTCGACCTGAGCGAGGATCTCCTCCCACGACGGCTCGGGGAGGCCGAGGCCCGTGTCGACGAGCGTCCAGCCGTCCTCCCCGCGCAGGAGGAAGCAGTGGACGTGGCGAGGCCCGCTCGGCAGCGGGAGGGTCACCCGGAGGATGCCGGGCTCGACCTCGACTGGCGTCGCGAACGTATGTTCGATAAGCTTGGGCACGGGGATGCGAGTCGAGTATCGCGAAGAGCCCTGCCGCTCCGCGCTGAACCGGGTCCAGGGCATGCCGTTCGGGTGGTCGCTCAACCCG
>DASXLN010000286.1:0-4017 GCA_036496165.1 Gaiellaceae bacterium
GATCGGTCCGCCGCCGATGAGCGTCTGCGCGACGTTCGGGTCGAGCGGCTTCGGGTCGAAGGTCGCCGTGGTCGCGATCGGGTCGCCGACCGAGTCGTACGCGGTGAGCTCCGCGTTCACTTCCTGCGAGATGCGCCCGAGAACGTCCGCGAGCGGGGTCATCGCGAGCACGGCGCCGACCGCCGTCGTTCCTTTGACGATCGGGCTGATCGTCAAGAGCGTCGGGCCGCTGCGGTAGATGACGACCTCGCTGAAGCGCCCGCCGCGCGGGCCGTGTGCACCCTGCAGCGCGAGTGCGAGCGCGTGCAGGCCCTTGCGGGAGGCAACCGGCGCCGGTGCGCCCTTCGCGCGGACGGCGAGGAGCACCCGCCCGTCCGGCTCGACGACGTCCACCATCGGCACGGTCGAGTTCTCCTGCAGCGGTGCGACGAGCTTGTTGAGCTCCGGCCCGTTGCGGGCGACGAGCGCGTCGGCGACGCTCTGCGTGAAGGCGACGGCGCGCACGGCTGAGAGCTGCTCCGACTCGATCGCGATGAGGGCGGCGTCCGCGCCCGCGCCCGCCTGCACGAGGCGGTCGTCGAGCGTCGCGCGCGCCCCGGCTGTCGCGCGCTCGCCGGCCAGGAAGACGGTGAGGATCGCGACGGCGATGCCGATCGCAAGATGGAGCTCCCGGCGCAGATACCACCGTCGGACCGGCGGCTCACCGCCGCGCGGGGCACCCGGCGGGAAGTCCTCGGGCCAGGTGAGCCAGGGATCCTCGGTGACGGCCACCGTGGCCTCCTAGAAGTCGCTGCTCGAGGTGAGCGCGCAGGCCGCGGCCGTGCAGAGGTTCGTCCCGCCGCTCGACGTGAAGGTCCCGAAGGTGAGCGTGCCGGATCCGGTCACCGTCGTCGCATGGCTGGTGACGCCGGATCCCCCGTTGATGACGATCGTCAGAACGTTGCCGGTCACGCTCGAGGAGGAGCCCGTGTAGTTCCTGTTCGCGCCGACTACGAGGTTGCCGCCACTGATCGTCCCGACGCCGCCGATCGTGATCGAGCTCGTGGTCGTGGAGACGGTCGTCGTTCCGGGGTCGCTCGGCGGCTGGTTGAACGTGATCGCGATCGTGTCGAGCTGCTCGATCTGGCCCACCGTCCCGCCCGTGTGGTTGTTGAGCGAGAGGCCGGTCGCGACGAAGAGGCGTCGCGCGGGCGTGAAGGCGAGCCAGTCGGTGCTCCAGTTGCTCGCGTTCGCGGAGATCTCGAAGCACCACCAGTCGCTGATGTTGTTGCCGGTGACGGTGGCGGTCCCGACACCGGTCGCTGGCGTCGAGAACGCGCTGTACGAGCCGGAGCCGGCGGCCGGGCAGCTCGAGCTCGCGCCCGTGCCTCCGCTCGCGTACTTGATCGTCTGGCCGGTGACGGGCGGTGCTGCGCCTGCCGTCCAGTTCAGCGTCATCTGGCTGTACGTGCCCGAGTTTACGAGCGCGGTGCTCGTCGGGGTGGGCTGCGGGACCCAGCCGCCGTCGAGGACGTTGTTCGGGTTCTTGGCCTCGGCGTTGAAGATCGCGAACGTTCCCGTCACCTGGCCGAACGCGAGCGTTCCGCCGGCGAGGAGCAGGAGGAGGGCGGCTGCGGCGGCCCAGTTGCGGGCCTGGCGGGTCACGCCGAGGAGCCTCGAGCGCGGTCCTGCCAGATCTCGTAGAGCGTGATCGCTCCTAGCAGGATCGCGGGGATGACGAGCAGGAGCAGCCGGGCGAGTGTCGACTGGAGATACACGAGCGCGTAGCCGGCATCCTGCACGTGGAACGCCGCGATCCAGCCGGTGCCGACGGCCGGCACACGCCAGTCGTCGGGCGTGCCGTTCGCGTCGCCCTTCGTGATGAAGTACGGCCCGGTTGCGCTCTGCCCGATCTGGTAGACGCGGTGCGTCACCTTCTCGTTCGGATCACCCGGCTTGGCGAAGACGATCACGTCTCCCACCTTCACCTTCGACGCGTCCGTCTTCCGGTAGAAGACGATCGAGCCGGTGGGGATGGTGGGCGACATCGAGCCCGACCGGACGATGAGCGCCTGGTAGGGCAGGAAGCGCGGGCCGATGGTGATCGAGAGAAGGCCGAGCACGACCAGGCCGGCGGCGACGAGCGCCAACCAGCCGAGGATCCTGCCCGTGAGACCGAGGGCCGAGCGGGGCGCCACGTGCGCGGTCTCGGGTTCCTGCGGCGTCGTCGGAGGCGACGTCGTCATCTCGAGTTCCATTATGTTCGCTTCAGCGGTCAACTGCCCTCTCTATTGGGCGTGCCAGTACAGCGCGAACGTCGCGGTCTGTCCCTGGAGCCCTTGGACTGCAGCGCTCGGCTCCGCGACCGCGATCTGGAAGTACCGCGTCGTGCCGGCGGCAAGCGAGCCGAGCGATAGATACGACGATGTGTCGTGGTAGCCCGTCCAGAAGGTCTCGAACGAGTCGACCTGGAACGTGCACGCGGCGACCGCCGACACGGGCCACACGCAGGAAGACTTGGTCGTATACGACCTGTTCGGAGAGCCGGTCGGCGCGTTCGTCTCCTGGATGAAGAAGTCGAGGCTGCCGGTCTGGCACGCGTTCCCGCCGCCGGGGGTGGAGCCGCTCGCGGTGTTGGGGCAGCAGGGATTGACCGCGGTCCAGCTCGGCGCAGGGACCGTCGGCGCGCCGGCAGTCGCTGCATACGTGCAGCTCGGCATGTTGACGGACAGCGTCTCCGGGAGCGTGCCGCCGTTCGTGACCGAGATGTTCGCCGTCTGGTAGGTGCCCGCGGTCGGAATCGTCGGCTCCGCGCTCGGGATCGGATACATCGACGTTCCGCTGCTGAGGATCGTGAAGCAGCCCGTGTTGACGTTCAGGCTGACGTCCTTCGAGTTGCACACGACGTCCTGGGTGCCGTTCGACGCGGCGCCCAGCCACGTCTGCGTCAGGAGCAGCGTGCCCGTCGCGAGCGAGTCGTTCGAGTTCGAGGTCTCACCCTTCAGCACGGCGTACGTGCCGCGCGCGGTGAAGGAGCCGAGGGCGCCCACGACGATCAGGCTCAGAAGCAGCTTCTTGATCGTCTTGGACGACATGGGCCTACTGGTCGATGTGCCAGGTGAGTCCGAAGGTCGACTTGAGCCCCTGCAGCTGGTTCTGCGGAGCGGCCGGTCCCGGGATGAACACGCCGACCACGAACGTCCGCGCAGCGCTCGAGGCGAGATCGCTGGTGGCGGGGCCGGTCGTCCCGTTTGCGGTGACGGGAGTGAGCTCCTGCTTGAGGTTGTAGTTCTTGTGGATGTCGAACTGCGAGATCGTGTGGGTGGTGTCGCTGGCGAGCGTTCCCGTCGTCGTCGTGTCGGTGATGACGGCGTTGTTGTCGAAGACGCCGTTGCTGCTCCCCGGCTGCACGGTGCAGGCACCGACGGTGACGCTCGTCACGCCGACGTAGTAGTCGGCCGATGCCGGGCACGTGACGACGTTGCCGTTCTCGGTGAACGCGAGCGTGTCGCCGCTCTTGATGTTCCCCTTCAGCGCCGAGACGAGGTACGCGCCGGCGGCGATCGTCTGGTTCTGGCTCGTGCCGAGGCCGGTCGGGTTGGCCGAGATGGGTGCGGTGCACGCGCCGGTCGGGGCGCCCGTCGTGTTGCCGTACCAGCAGTAGTTCTTGCCGCCGGTCGTCTCTTGGACGTAGACGAGCGCGGCGACGCAGAGCGGGTTGCCGGTGGCTGGGTTCCAGCCGCCGCCGGTGCCGAGCACCGTCTGCTGCGTGTCGTAGCAGTTCGTGTTGGTCGCGCCGGTGTCGGTGCTCGTGTCCTGGATCGTCGCGCCCGGCTGGAAGCTGATGGTCGGCGTCGTCGTGTAACCGGTGCAGGAGCCGGTGCTGCTGACCGGGATCGAGGTCGCGCCTGGGGCCGCGCCGGCCGCGCCGACACAGAACGTCTGCGACGTTCCGCCGGAGGTGACCGTGATGAGGTCGCCGCTCGCCATCGTGCCCTCGACGCCGGCGGGGCCGTGGCCGCTCGCGTACACGGCGAG
>DASXLN010000287.1:0-11542 GCA_036496165.1 Gaiellaceae bacterium
AAATCGCTCGAGCACGTCGACGGTGAGGTAGAGCATGTCGTCGAAGTCGACGGCGTTCGACGAGAACAGCCGCTGTTGGTACAGCTCGTACACGTCGGCGACGGTCTGGTCGTAGAAGCTCGAGACGCGGCTCGCGTACTCGGCCGGCCCGATCAGCTGGTTCTTCGCGTTCGAGATCTGTGAGTGGATGCCGCGCGGCGTGAACCGCTTCGGGTCGCGGTCGAGCTCCTCGAGGCAGCGCTTCACGAGCCGCAGCTGGTCGGCGGAGTCGTAGATGGTGAAGTTCGTGCGGTACCCGAGCCGCGGTGCCTCGCGGCGCAGGATGCGGCCGCAGGCGGCGTGGAACGTCATCACCCACGCTGCCCGGGCGGGCGGGCCGACGAGATCCTCGAGCCGCTCCCGCATCTCCGCGGCCGCCTTGTTCGTGAAGGTGATGGCGAGGATCTCGGGCGGCTTCGCACCGACGGCGGCGAGCAGGTGTGCGATCCGCCGGGTGAGGACGCGCGTCTTTCCGGAGCCTGCCCCGGCGATGACGAGGAGGGGCCCTTCGGTGGTGAGAACCGCCTCTCGCTGGGCCGGATTGAGGTCTTCGAGATACGTCTCCGGCTGCGTCGCGGCCACCGGTCGAGGATAGCCGCGGGTGCTAGTCGTCCCTTGCAGCCCTGATCTCGACCTTCCCGGCACGAATCCGCGTCTCGTAGCGCGGCTGCGGGAAGACGGCGGGGCCGCCCTCGACGGCGCCCGTACGCAGGTCGAAGCGGGATCCGTGCCACGGGCAGACGACGACGTCTCCGTCGCGCGCGCCCTGGTCGAGCGGGCCGCCCATGTGCGAGCAGACGGCGGAGATCGCGCACACGTCTCCGTCCGAGCACTTGGCGACGACGACCGCCTCCCCCTCCAGCTCGACGCGATGCAGGCCGCCGTCGTCGAGTGCCTTCTCGTCGATGACCGGTGCGTAGCGGTCGCGCGGGTGCTCGAACGCCGTGTGGTTGACGCGGACGCCGTACTCGAACGAGAGCCGGCCGCCGAGGTGCGCGGAGAAGAGGATGCCGAGGTAGGCGACGCCGGAGAGAGCGCGCGCAAGGCGGCGGTGGCCGCTGCGCCGCAGCGCGAGCGAGCCGACGTTGAGGGTGAGCCCGGCGGTGTTGACGAGCGCGTGCACGACGCCGACGCGGCGCGTCTCGCCCTTCAGGTGGCTCCAGTCGTTCAGCCCGGTCAGTGCCGCGGGGAGCGCGGCCAGGACACCGATCGCGAGCACCTCGTCCGCGGCCTCGGAGCCGGCGAGGTCGAGTGCCGCCGCGGCCGTCCATGCACCGAGCGGGACGTCGGTGAGCACCGGGTGCAGCGGCGTCCCGAGCCAGACCCCGTCGAGGACGTCCCGCACCGGCTGGGGGACGGCCGTGACCGCCTCCTGGACCGCATCCTCGACCGTCTCAACGTCCACCTCGACGTGGTTGCCGGAGGCGGGGACCGGCAAACTCCCACGATGCGCATCGCGCTCATGATCGAGGGCCAGGAGGGCGTCACCTGGGAGCACTGGTGCGCGCTCGCAGACGCCTGCGAGCAGCACGGGATCGACACGCTCTTCCGCTCCGACCACTACATCTCGCAGGCGGACGAGCTCGGGAACGTTGCGCACGACGCCTGGACGACGATCGCCGCGCTCGCCGCGCGAACGACGCGCCTCCGCTTCGGCACGCTCGTGTCGCCGGTGACCTTCCGCGCGCCTGCGCTGCTCGCGAACGCCGCGGCGACGGCCGACCACGTCTCCGGCGGGCGCATCGAGCTCGGGATCGGCGCCGGCTGGATGGAGCGCGAGCATCGCGCGTTCGGCTTCCCGTTCCCGCCGACGAAGACGCGCGTCGAGATGTTCGCGGAACAGCTCGAGATCGTGCACCGCCTCTGGACGGAGGAGCGCGTCGACTTCCACGGCGCGCACTACACGCTCGAGGAAGCACCCGGCCTGCCGAAGCCGGTGCAGGCGCCGCACCCGCCGATCATCGTCGGCGGCAGCGGCAAGCGCGGGACGGTCGAGCCGGCCCTGCGGTTCGCCGACGAGTACAACTCGCCGTTCGTGACGCCGGAGGAGGCCGCCGCGATTCGCGCGAAGGTGCCGTCCCTCCCCTACTCGGTCATGATCGGCTGCATCATCGGCGAGACGCGCGCGGATGCGATCGAGCGGGCGAAGGAGCTATACGGATGGCGGCCGCGCGACACGTCCTTCGACGACTGGCTCGCCGCGTATTCAGACCGAGCCGTCGTCGGCTCGGTCGACGAGGTCGCAGCCCGCCTCCGCGAGTACGAAGAGGCGGGCTGCCATCGCGTGATGCTCCAGCACCTGCAACACGCGGACCTCGAGCCGGTGCGGCTCATCGCTTTGCTCGGATCGTGACGAGCGTGGCCACGCCGTTCGAGACGGAACACGTCATCGCCGCCCACGAACGGATCGGATAGTTCACCGCCACACCGATCCCGAGCTTCAGAGGTACCGCGCAGGTCAGGCCGTGGATCGTGACCTCCGAGGCGTTCACCGACGTGATGATCCCCTGTACATGACGAAGCAGCTTCTGTGGGAGCGCGGCGCAGGCGGGAATCACGGCGAGTGACCCACCCGATCCGCGCACGCCGATCACTCCCTGCGTGAACCCGCCCTGCGGGCTGAACACCGCGGACAGGCTCGCGATCAGCGTGCGTGCACCCATCGAGCCTGATGCGGTCCCGCTGATCGCGCCGTGGTCGTAGACCGCTGAGAACTGCGCCGTCATCGTCGGCGACTTCAGGGTGCCCGCGACGACCCCCATCCCCGTCCGCGCGTCGATCGCGCTGTGCGCGCGAATCGTCATCGACGGCCCCGAGTACGTGGCGTTCGTCGCGGTGACCGTCCCGCACGTCCGCGCGGCGGTGCCGCTCACCGACGTCGCGGTGAAATGCGCGACCAGGAGCGCCGCGGCGGCGACGACGGGCTTCATACCCGATGAGATGGCGGCGGGGGTCTGTGTCTTTCGCTAGCTCGACTCGGTCCAGCGGCCCTCGACGATGTCATCCCGGCCCAGGATGCCCCACTCGTCCACGCGACGCCATGTGACTTGTGCGAAGAGAACGGTCGCGAGGACGTTCTTCGCGATGCCGGCGGAGACGAAGGCGAGGATGACGGCTCCCCATGCCGGGAGCCCTGCGACGGTGTCGTAGAGGACGACGAAGCCTGCGGCGAACGCGGGCCAGAGGAGCGCCCGGAAGGCGCCGCGCGGCCGGCCGCGCAGCAGGCGGCGGAGTGCTCGCGCGAGGCCGGAAGCGATGAAGAACGCGAGCAGGCCGATCCAGGTGGAGTGCTCGTGCTCGCCGGTGATGACGGCCCCGACGATCGCGAGCCCGAACAGGATGGGGCGCAGCAGCATGACGCCGAACCAGCTCAGGGTCGTCCTCCCCCATCGCCACGATTCCCCGCATGGAGGGCACGGGCAGGCTCGAGGCGTTCAGCGACGGCGTGTTCGCGATCGCGGCGACGCTGCTCGTGCTCGAGTTCTCGGTCGGATCGGGCCGCGACCTCGGCCATCAGCTCCTGCATCTCTGGCCCGCCTACCTCGCGTACGTGACGAGCTTCGTCACGATCGGGATCATCTGGATCAATCACCATCACACCGTATCGCTCATGGGGAGTGCGGACCGCACGATGCTTTTCCTCAACAACCTCCTCCTGCTGACGATCGCCTTCCTGCCGTTCCCGACGAAGCTCGTCGGCGACTACCTCCACCACGACGGCGAGCAGGCGGCGGCGCTCGCGTACGCGGGCACGCTCGTCGTCATGGCGGCACTCCACCAGGCGTGGTGGCAGTACGCGCGCCGCGGCCGAAGACTCATCGGCGAGGACGTGCCGGAGTCCGCGCTGCGCGCGGTCGACCGCGCCTACGGTCCCGGCGTGCCGATGTACGGGCTCACGTTCGCGATCGCGTTCTTCAGCCCGCTGGCAGCCGTGCTGCTGACGTTCGCGATCGCGGCGTTCTATCTCCCGTCGGCAGCTCTCTTCGATCGCTGAGGGGGCCGCCTCCCGATGGAGGCGGCCCCTCGCGTCCTCGCTACGTCCCGGACGGGAAGATGCCCGCGACGCAGATGGAGTAGGTCATGTTGTTCGGCGTGATCGAGCGGAGGTCCGGCAACTGGAAGTTGGTCGTCCCGTTGCCGCCGTACGTCGTCCCGAGCAACGAGAAGAGCGCGGTGTTCTGGTTGATCGGCAGGAGCTGACCCGCTGCGGGCACGCCGCCCGCGGTGAGCGACGGAGACGCCGTCAGCAGGATCTCCCCGAGCACGCACGTCCCGGCGACAGCGGAGTGCGCTCCGCCGGTGTTCGTGCCGAAGCCGGCGATTGTGCCGGCAGGCCCCTGAATCCCCTGCGGCCCGGCGGGACCTGCAGGCCCGGCCGGTCCGGCGGGGCCGGCGGGACCCGTGCCGCCGGCCGGTCCGGCAGGTCCGGCAGGCCCGGTGCCGCCGGTAGCGCCCTGCGGGCCAGCGGCCCCCGCAGGACCTGCGGGGCCGGCGGGACCGGCAGGACCAGGCGGCCCCGCTGCACCGACGACGTTCCACGAGATTGCGGTCTCGCTGTTCTTGCAGTCGCTCGGCGAATTGACGACCCGCAGGTCGCCGTTGCCGTCCTTCTCGCACGCCCGGATGACACTCGTCGGCGTCCGCTGGATCACGCTCGTCGCAGTGGCGACACCTGCCGCACCGGCCAGGATCGCAAGTGCAACGCCTCCGAATCGGACCGTCCGTGAGCGAAGCCCTCTGATCACGTTTCCTCCCTTGATTTGCGCTCGCGACTGAGTCATACGCCGCGCCGTGACTGCTTACAAGGACTCGCGCTCTTCGATCGCTGACGCGAGCCACGCCGCCGCGGCGGCGAGTGCGTCCGCGTCGCTCGACTTGAGGACGACCTCGACCTGCGGCCCGTCGAGCGGGAACATCGGATACGACCCGACGAGCACGCCGGGCCAGCGCTCGCCGGTCTCGGCGAGCAGCGACGCGATCGTGCTCTCACGGGTGCGATACGTCCGCCGCCACGACCCGATCGGCGCCCCGCGGCGGAACTCCTCGGCGATTGCGTCGAACATCGCCTCCATCTCCGACGGCAGCCCGGGCAGGACGTAGACGTTCTCGACGGCGAAGCCGGGCGCACCGCCGAGGGGGTTCGCGAGCGCGCGGCTCCCCGCCGGCAGCCGCGCCCACGCCGCCGCATACTCGGGGTCGCTCGTGAAACGGCTGCGCAGGTCGGCCGCGAGCTCGGGCACCTCCTCCTGCGCGAGGCCGAACGCGTGCGCGATCGCCTCGCGCGTGATGTCGTCCGGCGTCCCGCCGAGGCCGCCGGTGGCGATGAGGAAATCGACGAGCGGCGCCTCGCGGCGGATGAACTCGGCGATGGCCTCGATCTCGTCGGGCACGGCGGCGATGAGACGGACGGACACGCCGAGCGGCGCGAGCCGCTGCGCGAGCCACGAGCCGTTCGAGTTCGGCACGTCGCCGGAAACGAGCTCGTTGCCGATCGTGAGGATCGCCGCGGTCGCCATCAGCCGTTCACGATACGGACGATCGGCGTCGTCTCGATGCGGTCGACGATTGTGATCCCGCCGTACGAAAGGTCGATGCGGAAGATCGCCTCGTCGGGGATCCCGAGCCAGGTTGCAAGCCCCGCGCGGATGACGCCACCGTGCGTGACGACGACCGCGTGCTCGCCCGCCGTCCAGATCCGCTCGAGACTGCGCACCGCGCGTTCCTTCAGGTCGGCGTAGCTCTCGCCACCGGGGAAGCGGACTCGGGTGGGCGTCTCCATCCACGTGCGATAGAGCTCGGGCTGCGTCGCCGCGATCTCGTCGAAGGTGCGTCCTTCGAGCTCGCCGAAGTCGAGCTCGCGCAGGTCGTCGTCCACGTGCGTGGACGGCGCGATCGGCTCGGCCGTCTGGCGCGCACGGAGGCGCGGGCTCGTCCACACTGCCTCGCACGGGCGCAGCCGCTCGGCCAGCCTCCGCGCGTGCTCGATTCCCGCGGGCGAGAGCCCGACGTCGAGGCTGCCGTAGCAGCGGCCGCGCGCGTCCTCTTCCGGCTCGCAGTGGCGAACGAGGACGAGCCGGCTCACAGGAGGGCGACCGCGGCGACGAGCGCGCCGGTCTCGGCGATCTCGGCGGCCGCGCCGAGAACGTCGCCGGTGACGCCTCCGAGCCACCGCTGCGCGGCGATTCCGCACACGACGACGACGCCGGCCGCGACCGCGAGCAGCAGCGCTGCGTGGAGCACGACACAGAATGCGGCCGCGATCGCAACGGCGACGAGCGCACGCGCCCATCCCGTTCCACCGAGGACGCGGCCGAGCCCGGCCGACGGGCGCGCGTACGGCAGCGCCGTCGAGAGCACGACGGGAACCGCCCGCGCCGCGGCTTCGGCGCAGACGGCGGCGCGCACCGCATCGTGGTGGACGACGAGCGCCGCGAGCGCTGCTGCCTTGAGCCCGAGGTCGAGAACGAGCGCGACGGCCCCGTAGGCGCCGACCGCGTGGTCGCGCATGATCTCGAGCGCGCGCTCGCGCGTCTGCGCAGAGAGGGCGTCGGCGGTGTCGGCAAGGGCGTCGAGATGCAGGACACCGGTCAGTGCGGCCCCCGCGGCGACGCCGAGCAGCGCCGCGACCGGTGCGGTGAGCGACCCGCCCGCGGCCTGCGCAATCGCGCCGACGACAGTTCCGATGCCGGCGCCGACGAGCGGGAAGAGGGCGCCGCCCCGCGCGACGTCGGCGGCGTCCAGCTCGATCCAGCGGCCAACGGGCACGCGCGTGAGGAAGGCGACCGCAGCCGCGAGGCCGCGCAGCTCACCGCCCGGCATCCGTCACGCCCGCGTCGCCGAACGTGGCCATGTCGGTGAGGATCGCGATCGACGCCTGCAGCAGGGGCAGCGCGAGCGCCGCGCCGCTGCCTTCGCCGAGCCGCAGGCCGAGGTCGAGCAGCGGCTCGAGGCCGAGCGCCTCGAGCACGAGCGCATGCCCCGGCTCGGGCGAGCGATGCGAGGCGATCATCACGTCGACCGCCGACGGCGAGATGCGCGCGGCCGCGAGCGCGGCCGCGCCTGTGATGAAGCCGTCCAACAGGACGGCGACGCGATTGCGCTCGCAGCCGAGGATGACGCCGGCGAGGAATGCGATCTCGAAACCCCCCAGTGCGGCGAGCGGATCCCGCCCCTCGTTCGCAGCGATCGCGCGCCGGACGACGTCCGCCTTGTGCGCGACGCCGCCGTCGTCGAGCCCGGTGCCGCGTCCGCACACGAGCGCCGGGTCGACGCCGAGATACGCCGCCGCGAGTGCGCTCGCCGACGTCGTGTTCGCGATGCCCATCTCGCCGAGGCCGATGACGTCGACATCGAGGTCCTCGACGAGCGTTGCGCCGTCGGCGAGCTCCCGCTCCACCTCCTCCGCCGTCATCGCCGGCCCCTCCGCCATGTTCCTCGTACCGGTGCCGACACCACGGTCCTCGATCACGAGCCGCGCGCCTGCGCGGCGCGCGAGGACGTTGATCGCCGCCCCGCCGGCGGCGAAGTTCGCCACCATCTGCGCGGTCACCTCTTGCGGGTACGCCGACACCCCTTCGGCGGCGACGCCGTGATCGCCGGCGGCGACGACGATCGCCGCGTCCAGCTTGTTGGGAACGAATCCGCGGATACCGGCGAGCCGGCTGCCGAGATCCTCGAGGCGGCCGAGGCTTCCGCGCGGCTTCGTCTTCGCGTCGTACGCGCGGCGTGCGTCGTCGTACGCGCTCATGAGAGTCTCAACATCCTTCCGGCGACGACGAAGAACGCCTCGTCCGCCGCTTCCACCCACGCCGCGTTCACGCGCCCGAGATCGTCGCGAAAGCTCCGCGCCATCGCGTTGCCGGGAACGATGCCGAGACCGACCTCGTTCGTGACCGCGACCGTCAGCCCCTCGCGCGCGGCGGGCACTGCTCCGTCGCCGCCGTTCGCAACCCACAACGACAGGCAGTCGACGATGACGGTGTCGCCTGGAGGCACCGCCGCGATCGCGCCTGCGACGTCGAGAGGCTCCTCGATCGTCGACCAGGCCGCGGGCCGCTCCGCTTTGTGCAGCGCAATCCGCTCTGCCATCTCGTCGTCGCCGGCCTCGCCGGTGGCGATGAACGTCACCGGCTTCCCTTCCGCCTGTGCACGGTCGACCGCAAGCCTCGACTTGCCGCTGCGCGCACCTCCGACGAGGACGACCAGCGTCACCGGCGGAGCGGAAGGACGAACGTCCCGCCCTCGTCGGAGACGACGCGCACGCTGGCGCCGTAGTACGCGGCGAGGTTCGAGACGGAGAGCACCTCGCCTGGGGCGCCCTCGGCGACGATCGATCCGCGGTCGAGGAGGACGAGCCGGTCGGCGTACTGGCCTGCGAGCGTCAGGTCGTGCATCGTCGAGACGACGGTGAGCCCGTCGCTGCGCAGCGAGTCGACGAGCTCGAGCACCTGTTGCTGGCGGCCGAGGTCGAGCGACGTCGTCGGCTCGTCGAGGAGGAGCACCGGTGCCTCCTGTGCGAGGGCGCGGGCGAGCACGGCCCGCTGGAGCTCGCCGCCGGAGAGCGAGCCGAGCCCGCGCTCGGCGAACGGCAGCAGGTCGAGTCGCTCGAGCGCCCGGGTTGCGGCCTGGCGGTCGCGCCGCCCCTCCGCCGCGAGATAGCCGAGGTGCGGAGTCCGGCCCAGGAGCACGTACTCGGCCACGGTCAGCTCCGGCGGCGTCGACGGATTCTGGGGGACGAACGCGATCAGGCGCGCGAGCTCGCGCCGGCCGAGCTCGCGGACGCCGCGCCCGTCGAGCAGGACCTCGCCGTCGAACCCGAGCAGCCCGCAGAGCGCACGGAGGATGCTCGTCTTCCCGGCACCGTTGGGGCCGATCAACATCACCCACTCCTCGTCGGCGACGTCGAACGAGACGCCGTTCACCGCATCCGTCTCGTCGAAGCGCACCGTCAGCCCGCGGAGCTCGATCACCGCATCGACCTCGATGTGCGCAGGACGATCGCGAAGAAGGGAGCACCGAAGAATGCGGTGACGACGCCGATGGGCAGCTCTGCGGGCGACACCACCGTGCGCGCGAGCACGTCGGCCAGGACGAGGAATCCTGCGCCGACGACGAGCGACAGCGGGACGACCGCGCGATAGCTCGTCGAGACGAGCAGCCGGATCGTGTGCGGGACGATGATGCCGACGAACGCGATCAGACCGCTGACCGCGACCGCAGCAGCTGTGCCGGCCGTGGCGGCGAAGACGATGATGAGCCGCAGCCGCGCCACGTTCACGCCGAGGCTGGCCGCCTCCTCGTCGCCGACGCTGAGGACGTCGAGCACGCGCCGGTGCAGGACGATCACGAGCGAGCTGACTGCGACGTACGGCGCGGCGACTGCGACCTGGCCCCACGTCGCGGTTGAGAAGCCGCCGAGCAGCCACGAGTAGACGTCACGCAGCGTGTTCGTGTGCTGCTGTTGCACGAACGTCTGCACTGCGGTGAAGAAGAGCGTCACGGTCAGCCCGGCGAGAACGAGCGCGCCGGCCGCACGGACGGAACCGGCCGAGCGGCCGAGGACGTACGCCGCCGCGACAGCGGTGAGCCCGCCGACGAACGCGGCGAGGGGAAGCAGCTGGCCTTCCGTTCCGACGTGCCCGTATGCGATTGCGATCGTCGCTCCCAGCCCGGAGCCGGCGGCCACGCCCAGGAGGTAGGGATCGGCGAGCGGGTTGTGGAAGACACCCTGGTACGACGATCCGGCGACCGCCAGCATCGCGCCCACGATCGCGGCGAGGGCGACCCGCGGTGCGCGGATCTGCCACAGCACCGCCTCCTGGAGGCTCGAGAGCGGCGAGTGCACGTGCAGGAACGGCACGTGCGAGAGCGCCGACTCGACGATCCCGGTCGCGCCGATGCCGACCGGCCCGATGCCGAGCCCGACGAGGAGCGAGCCGACGAGGAAGGCTCCCGCGAGGAGCCGCCACGGGCGCGAGACTCCTCGCGCCCGGACGGTTGCCTCTGTCGCGCCGACGGTCGCCATCTACTTCTTGCGCGCCACCGCGGCGATGGCACGTGCGAAGTCGACGATGCGCGGGCCCCAGCGCGACGCGACGCTGTCGTTCACGGCGATGACGCGGTGGCTCTTCACCGCCGCGATCCCGCTCCATCCCGGCCGTGCCGCGACGGTTGCGGCGGACTGCCCGCAGCACACCGAATCGGCGAGAACGACGATGGCAGGGTTCGACGCGACGATGTACTCGGCCGAGAGCTGCGGGTACCCCGAGTGGGTCGTGTCGGCCGCGTCGGCGACGTTCCTGAAGCCGAAGAGCTTGTAGAGCCGGCCGATGAACGTCGACGACGTCGCGGAGTAGTACGTCGGGTCGAGCTCGTGGTAGACGGTCTGATGCCGCTGCGCCTTCGGCACGCTGCGCAAGATCCTCGTCAGCGACGTCTCCATGCCGCGGACGACCTTCGCCGCCTGCGCCGTGTGCCCGGTCGCGCTGCCGAGCTGGCGGATCTCCTGGTAGGCCTGCGCGAGATTGTCCGCCGCCGGCTCGAGCAGGACCTTGATGCCGAGCTTCTCGAGTGACCCCTGCACTCCGCCGATGTCGTTCGAGATGACGACGAGGTCGGGCTTGTATCCGGCGATCGCCTCGACGTTCGGGGTGAAGCCTGAGAGGCTCGTGTGCGGTGCGTTCTTCGGGTAATCGGAGTCGTTGTCGACGGCGATCACCTGCCTGCCGGCACCGACGGCGAACAAGTCCTCGGTGGCGGTCGGTGAGAGCGAGACGATGCGTGTGGGAGCGGCCGCCGCGGGCGACAACGGCACCACGACAAGGGCGGCCAGGACGGCCGAAACGACAATGAGGGAACGGCGAAGCACGAATCCTCCTTCCGCGAGGGGTTCGGGGTGCGCGGCGGGCGACAGGTCTTCTGACTCGGGGCTCCCCTCTCCGCCGCCTTCCCAGGCCCGAGGGCCCAGTGACGTCGTGGCGGAGAAGCGTCTCCCCTTACAGCGGCGGGACCGTCCCGGTCTTGCACCGGAGTTCCCTTACCGCTCGCCGGTTTGGAGCGCGACTCTAGCATGGTGCGTTGTGGACGCGGTCGCGCTCGATCTCGACGCAGTGCTCGCGGACACGCGGCCGCTGTGGAACGACTGGCTCGAGGACGCGGCACGTCGGACCCGGGTCGAGCTCGACGTCCCGGACGACCGCGGCGAGGCGGCGACGCTCCTCGACGAGCGCCTCGGCGACTGGCGGCCGCTCCTGGAGCGGTTCGCCGCCGACCGCGGGCCGCTCCACTTCCGCCCGCGAGCCGAGACGGGCGCCGCGCTGCGGCGGCTCGAAGGCGCGGGCGTTCGGATCGGCGTGTTCACCGACGCGCCGCGGGAGTTGACGGAGATCGCGCTCGCACACGCTGGCGCAGCGCGGCAGGTCGAGGTCGTGGGAACGCTCTCGGAGGTCCAGGCAGCGCTTGGCGGAGCGGCCACGATCGTGACGACGCGAGAGGAGCTGGCGGC
>DASXLN010000288.1:0-4128 GCA_036496165.1 Gaiellaceae bacterium
GCCATGTCAACCATCCGTCCGAGGTGCTCGAGATCGGCCAGAAGGTGAAGGTCAAGGTGCTCGACATCGACCGCGAGCGCCAGCGGATCTCGCTGGGTCTCAAGCAGACGCAGACCGACCCGTGGCAGCAGGTGCTCGAGAGCTATCAGGACGGCGACGTCGTCGCCGGCAAGGTGACGAAGGTCGTCACCTTCGGTGCGTTCGTCGAGATCCTCCCGGGTGTCGAGGGCCTCGTGCACATCTCGGAGCTCGCGCAGCATCACGTCGAGAACCCGCGTGAGGTCGTCTCGCAGGGCGACACGGTCAACGTCCGCATCCTCGAGGTCGACGCCGAGCGTCGGCGCCTGTCGCTGTCGCTCAAGCGCGTCGAGGACGGGATGCCCATCCAGCCGAAGCCCGGCGACGAGGCCTCCCCGCCGACGATCGACCTTTCCGAGGACGTATTCACCGAGGACGCGGCCGCGCCCGTGGCCGAGGTGGAAGACGAGACCGAGGGCGACGAGACCGAGGGCGACGAGGACGAGGCCGACGAGGCTGAGGAGGACGACGCCGAGGCCGAGTCCGACTCGGAGCCCGAGGCTCCCGCGGAATAGTGGCTCGGCGGCCGCTCGCGGTCGCGATCACCGGCGGAATCGCGGCGGGGAAGAGCGAAGCGCTCGCAGCGTTCGCACGGCACGGCGCCGCCACGCTCTCGGCCGACGCGATCGTCCACGACCTCCTCGCGGAGGATGTGGAGGTGCGCGACGCGATCCACGAGCGCTGGGGGGAGGACGCCGTCGGCGACCGCGCGCGGATCGGGGAGATCGTCTTCCACGACCCTGCCGAGCTCGAGTGGCTCGAGCGGCTCCTGCATCCGAAGACGAAGGCCGCCGCCGATGCCTGGAAGGCCTCCGTCGACGCGCCACTCGCCGTCGTCGAGGTGCCGCTGCTGTACGAGACCGGCGGCGAGAGCCGCTTCGACGCCGTCGTCGTCGTCACCGCGCCGCCGGAGCTGCGCGCGTCGCGCCGGCCCGGCCTCGCCGATCGCGAGGCGCGTCTCCTGCCGGACGACGAGAAGGTGCGGCGGGCCGACTTCGCCTTCGTCAACGACGGCTCGCTCGACGCGCTCGACGCTTTCGTCGGCGAGGTGACGGAGGCCTTGTGCGCACGCTGAGACGGCTGATCCTGGCGACGGCCGTCATCGCGGCCGCGCTCGGCGTCTTCCTCTATCTCCAGCGCACCGAGCCACCGTGGTGGGCGCGGCTCTGGTTCCCATTGAAGTACGCCTCGATCGTCCGCGGCCACGCGACGAACTACCGGCTCAACCCGGCGCTGCTCGCCGCGGTCATCGAGCAGGAGAGCAAGTTCAACACCGACGCGAAGTCGAGCACGGGCGCGATCGGCCTCATGCAGCTCGAGCCGCAGACGGCGAAGGGAATCGCGATCCACACGGGCGGCTCCCGCTTCGTCGTCTCCGATCTGTACAAGCCGGAGATCAACGTCCGGTACGGCGCGTGGTACCTCCGTCATCTGCTGGACAAGTACGGGGACGAGAAGACGGCGCTCGCGGCCTACAACGCGGGCCAGGAGAACGTCGACCGTTGGCGCGCGAAGCAAGAGCCGATCCAGTTCCCGGAGACACGTGCGTACGTCGACCGGGTCGAGCGGCTCAAGGGCATCTACCGGCGCACGTACGCGACCGAGCTCGGCCTCAAGTAGCGCGCCTCTCGAGCTCGTTGCTCTTGTTCGACAGCGCCGCGAACGCGGCCTGGAGGAAGTCGTTCGCGCCCGCGGCCGCGAGTGTCCACGTCAGCAGCCGGCCGGTCCGCGGGGCGAGGATCTGCGTCGCCGCGAGGCCCGCCGCCGCCCACGTCCCGATGCAGCGGCTGCAGGTCACGAGCTCGCCGATCGCCTGCGCCAGGTCGCCGGTCGCCTTCGGCTCCTCGTCACCGGAGTGTGCATGGCCCTCGACGAACGGTTCGCGCAGGAAGCTCGTCACCTCGTCCCGTGCGATCGTCCGCGCGGCCTTGAACGTCGCGGCCGAGAGCACGACGAGGTCGAGCGTCGAGTCCTCGCGCGGGTCGCGCCCCAAGAGGCGCGCAAGAGCTGCCGCCGCGCCGAGCCCGCCCGCGAAGGTCGCCGTGATCGCCGCGTAGGCGGGGTACGGCGGGGTGCGGCGAACGTCGTCGAGAACGACCATCCGGATACCCTGTGTCTCCAGTGGCTGTGCTGAAAACCTCCTCCGAATATCGCCCGACCGGCGACCAGCCCCGGGCGATCGCCGAGCTGTCCGCCGGCCTCCGCGACGGTGAGCGCTTCCAGACGCTCATCGGGGCGACCGGCACCGGCAAGACGGCGACGATGGCGTGGACGATCGAGGAGGTCGGCCGGCCGGCGCTCGTCATCGCCCACAACAAGACGCTCGCGGCGCAGCTCTGCAACGAGTTCCGGGAGTTCTTCCCGACGAGCGCGGTCGAGTACTTCGTCTCCTACTACGACTACTACCAGCCGGAGGCGTACGTCCCGCAGGCCGACCTCTACATCGAGAAGGACTCGTCGCGCAACGACGACATCGACCGTCTCCGCCACTCGGCGACGTCGAACCTCCTCTCGCGGCGGGACGCGATCATCGTCGCGTCGGTGTCCTGCATCTACGGCCTCGGCTCGCCGGAGGAGTACAAGGAGCGCGTCGTCTCCGTCAACGTCGGCGAGGAGCAGGATCGCGACCTGATGCTCCGCAAGCTGATCGACATCCAGTACGTCCGCAACGACACGCTCCTCGGACGCGGCCGCTTCCGCGTCAAGGGCGACGTCGTCGAGATCCAGCCTGCGTACTCGGAGACGGCGTATCGCGTGTCGTTCTTCGGCGATGAGGTCGAGCAGATCACGCACTTCGATCCGCTCACCGGCGAGGTGCTCTCGCGCTACGACACGATCACCATCTTCCCGGCGACGCAGTACGTCACGTCGAAGCCGACGATCGAGCGCGCCCTCGGCGAGATCCAGCACGAGCTCGGGGAGCAGGTCAAGCGGTTCGAGTCCGAGGGGAAGATGCTCGAGGCGCACCGCATCCGGCAGCGCACCGAGTACGACATGGAGATGATGCGCGAGCTCGGCTTCTGCAACGGCATCGAGAACTACTCGCGCATTCTCGACGGGCGGCCGCCCGGGTCGGCGCCGCACACGCTCCTCGACTACTTCCCGTCCGACTACGTCGTCTTCATCGACGAGTCGCATCAGACCGTGCCGCAGATCGGCGGGATGTACGAGGGCGACCGCTCGCGGAAGCAGACGCTCGTCGACTTCGGCTTCCGCCTTCCGTCCGCGCTCGACAACCGACCGCTCCGCTTCGACGAGTTCCTCGCCAAGGTTCCGCAAATGGTGTTCGTGTCGGCGACGCCGGGGCCGTACGAGCAGCGCCATTCGACGCGGATGGCCGAGCAGCTCATCCGCCCGACCGGCATCGTCGACCCGAGCGTCGAGCTGCGCCCGACCCGGAACCAGATCGACGACCTCCTCGGCGAGATCCGGCAGCGCGAGGCGATGGGCGAGCGGACGCTCGTCACGACGCTGACGAAGAAGATGGCCGAGGACCTCACCGACTATCTCCTCGAGTCGGGCGTCAAGGCCCGCTATCTCCATTCCGAGATCGACACGCTCGAGCGCATCCAGATCGTGCGCGAGCTGCGGCTCGGCGAGTACGACGTGCTCGTCGGGGTCAACCTCCTGCGCGAGGGCCTCGACCTGCCGGAGGTGTCGCTCGTCGCGATCCTCGACGCCGACAAGGAGGGCTTCCTCCGCGGCCGCACCTCGCTCATCCAGACGATCGGACGCGCCGCGCGAAACGTGAACGGCAAGGTGCTCATGTACGCCGACAAGCAGACCGAGGCGATCAAGGAGGCGATCGACGAGACGAGCCGCCGCCGCGCGGTGCAGCTCGCTTACAACGAGGAGCACGGCATTACGCCGACGTCGATCTCGAAGGGCGTCTCCGACATCGCCGAGTTTCTCTCGCTCGACGCGCCGCACGTTCCCAAGCGCCGCCGGCGCGGCGCGTCGAAGGTCGAGGGGATGGACCGCGCCGAGCTCGAGAAGCTCGTCGTCACGCTCGAGGAGGAGATGCTCGTCGCGGCCGAGGAGCTCCGCTTC
>DASXLN010000289.1:0-2878 GCA_036496165.1 Gaiellaceae bacterium
CACGGCATGTCGAACGCGATCGTGATCGACGATGCCTTCCCCGCGTGGCCCGACGCCTTGCTGCTCGCTGCGCTCGCCGCGGTGACCGCGACCGCGGCCGCCGCAGCAAGCCCGACGAGGAGGGCGGCGAATCGATGAACCCTTGCCCTGGTCACTGAGTCCTCCTTCGGACTGGGCGGCCGCCTCCACTGCGGCCGCATGACAAGGGCGGTACCTTAGTTTTTGATGCGAGAAAAGTCAAATGCCCGGTTGAACGAGCGCTCCGCGCGCTGCGCGAAGCTCCGGCGGCTGGCCGCCGCGGGCGAGGAGCTCCTCGACGACGAGCGTCGACGCGCCGAGCGCGACGGCGTCCGGACCGAGTTGCCCCAACACGACCGACACGTGCGCCGCCGCGTAGTCGAGCGCCTGCGCCGAGACGACGGCGCGGATCTTCGGCAGCAGGAGCGGTCCGAGCTTCATCCCCACCCATCCACCGACGATGACCCGCTCGGGATTGAACAGGTTGACGAGGTCGGCGGCGGCGGTCCCGAAATACGTTGCGGTGCGATCGAGCACCATCGACGCGGCGTCGCTCGACGGCGCCGCGTCGACGAGCTTGTCGATCCATTCCACCTGGTCGAAGTCGGCCGGAAGCGTGAGCAGCCGGTCTGCGCGCTCCCAGTCGCGCAGGAGCGCCTCGGCTCCGATGTACGCCTCGAGGCACCCGGCCGCGCCGCAGCGGCAGTTCTTGCCGCCGACGACGCTCGAGGTGTGCCCCCACTCGCCGGCGCTCGAGGCGGCCCCGCGGAAGAGCACCCCGTCGGCGAACATCGCCGCGCCGACGCCGGTTCCCCAAAGCGTGACGACCGCGTGGCGGGCCCCACGCCCTGCACCGAGCCACATTTCCGCCTGCCCGAGCGTCTTCGCGCCGTTCTCGATGAACAGCGGCAGCTCGACCTGCGAGCGGAGGAGCCGCGCGAGAGGAACTGCGTTCCAGCCGATGCTCGGCGCGTGCACGTGGATGTCCGGATCGTGCTCGACGACGCCGGGCACGCCGACGCCGACGCCGAGGACGCGCCGCCCGCTCTGCTCGAACTGCGTCTGGAGCTCGTGCACGGCTGCAGCGACGTGCTGGACGACGGTACGTGCGTCGTGCTCCTTCGGATGCGCGTCGACGGTCGCGCCGGCGATCTCCGTCATCGACAAGTCGAAGCCCTCGACGCGGATGCCGGTCTCTCCGACGTCGACGCCGATGACGACGCCGAAATCGGGATTGACGCGGAGCTGTACACGCGGGCGGCCGCCGTCGGACTCCTGCGTTCCGACCTCGACGACGAGGCCCTCGTCGAGCAGGTCGGCGATGACGTTCGTGACGCTCGCGCTGCTCAGACCGGTGAGCTGCGCGAGCAGAACACGGTTCAGCGGTCCATCGAGGAAGAGCGGCCGCAGCACCGCAGAGCGATTAACACGTCGGAGGTCTCGGACGGTTGCCCTCACCCGCGCCACGGAGCCCCTTTCAGGTCGTCAACTTGACAACTTATTTCATACCATATATTAAGCCCGATTCCTCTAGCCCTTGATCGCGCCGCCGAGGCCCGAGCCCCGGAGGAACGTGCGCTGGAAGACCAGGAAGCCGGCGATCGGGACGAGGCAGGCGATGAACATCGCCGCGAGGAAGACGCCGAGCGACGTCTGCGCCTGGATCGAGGGGAGCCGCACCGACAACGGCTGCTCGTTCGGGTTCGTCAGCACGAGCAGCGGCCAGAGGAAGTCCTTCCACGACGCGAGCACGGCGAAGATCGAGACGACGCCGAGGATCGGCTTCGACATCGGCAGGACGACCGACCAGAACAGCCGCAACGGGCCGGCGCCGTCGATGCGCGCCGCCTCGAAGATCTCGCGCGGGAGGTTGTCGAAGAAGCGCTTGACGAGCACGACGTTGAACGCGCTCGCGCCTGCGGGCAGCCAGACGGCCCAGTAGCTGTCGATGAACGAGTGGTGGATGAGCGGCGGGTGCACGATCTCGATATAGAGCGGCACGAGCAGCACGACGGCGGGAACGAACAGCGTCGTCAGCAGCAGCGCGTTGATGAGCTTCGCGTACTTCGGCCGCAGCACCGAGAGCGCGTAGCCGCCGGTGGTCGCGACCACGATCTGCGACGCCCACGAGCCGAACGCGATGACGATGGTGTTCCAGAAGTACCGGCCGACGTGCACCGTCGTCCACGCCTCCTTCAGGTTGCTCCACGCCGTCCCGTGCGGAAAGAGCCCCATCGGATGCGTGATCGTGTCGAGCGTCGGCGTGATCGCGCCCTTCGCGAGCCAGAGGATCGGCCCGAGGCCGCCGACGACGAGCGCGACGAGCAGCAGCCACTGCAGCGCGCCGACGCCGAAGCGGACGGCGGGTCTCTCCCACTCCGCCTTCGAGATGAGGCCGCGGCCGAAGTCGTCGTCGCTCATTCCGTGCTCCAGGAGCGCGTCGCGCGCAGATAGACGAGAGAGAACACCGCGAGGAATCCGGCGAGCATCAGGCTGAGCGCCGTTGCGGCGCCGTAGTCGCCGCCGAGCGAGTTCCCGAATGCGTAGTTGAAGATCATGAGAAGCACGGTGAGCGTCGCGTTCGCTGGGCCGCCGGACGTGAACAGATACGGCTCGAGAAAGACCTGAGCCGTCCCGATGATCTGGAGGATCATCGTCACGAGCAGAACGCCGCGCAGCTGCGGCAGCGTGATGTGCCAGACCTTGCGCAGGATTCCGGCGCCGTCGACGGATGCGGCCTCGTACAGCTCCGTCTGCACGCCCGTGAGCGCGGCGAGATAGATGATCACCGTCGCGCCGGCGTTCGCCCAGGTCGACTCGAGGACCAGCGACGGCATCGCCCACTGCTGCGACTGGATCC
>DASXLN010000290.1:0-2045 GCA_036496165.1 Gaiellaceae bacterium
CCGTGCGGTGACGGCAATCGAGAACGCGTCGCTCTACCGCGAAGCCGAAGAGCGCGCGCACGCGGCACAGGCACTTGCCACGATCGGCGACGGCGTCGTCCTCGTCGACCGCACCGGCCGCGTGCGGCTCTGGAACGAAGCTGCGCAGCGGATCACCCGCCTGACGACCGGCGACAGCATCGACTGGCAGAACGTGGCTCGACGCGTCCACGTCGCGACCGCCGGACAGGCAGCGCGCGCGGAGAGCGTGCCGCTGGAGATCGAAGGACGCGAGCTCTGGCTATCGGTCTCAGCGGTCGGCTTCGACGAGGGCACGGTCTTCGCGTTCCGCGACCTCACCGAGGAGCGGGCGCTCGAGACGATGCGACAGGATCTCGTCGCGACGGTCTCGCATGAGTTGCGCACGCCGCTCGCCGCGATCTACGGATCCGCGGTGACGCTTCGACGCGGCGATCTCCAGCTCGAGGCGGAGCTGCAGGAGAAGCTGCTCGAGGTGATCGAAGTCGAGGCGAAGCGGCTCGCTGAGATCGTCGAAGACCTGCTGCTGACGAGCCAACTCGACGCCGGCAAGCTCGAAGTGCGCATCGAGGGGTGCGACCCGCTCGCGATCGCGCAACAGGAGGTCGAAAGCGCGCGCACACACATGCCCGAGCACGTCGAGTTCGCGCTCGACGCGCCGGATGATCTTCCGTCCGTCGCGGCCGACGCAGGCCAGTTGCGCCAAGTCCTCTCGAACCTGCTCGACAACGCGGTCAAGTACTCGCCCGAGGGCGGGCCGATCCACATCGAGCTGTCGAGCCACGATCGCAGCGTTCGCTTCGCCGTACGCGACCGCGGCCTCGGCGTCCCTGCGGCGGAGCGTGAACGAATCTTCGAAAAGTTCTACCGACTCGATCCCGGAATGAGCCGCGGCATCGGCGGCACAGGTCTCGGGCTGTACATCTGCCGCGAGCTCGTGCGCCGCGTCGGCGGCCGGATCTGGGTCGAAAGCGAGGCCGAGGGCTCGACTTTCGTCGTCGAGATTCCGCAGGAGACCTCTCGTGTAGCGGTCTCCGCGGGCGTAGGAAAACGGGGCTAGCCTGGAGGAAGTGGGGGCCGAGCCGTACCGGATCCTCGTCGCGGAGGATGACGAGGCTTTTCTCGATGTGGTCGAGGCACTGTTGACGGCGGAGGGATTCGCCGTCGTCGGGCGTGCAGCCCACGGGCGCGAGGCGGTCGAATTGGCGGCCGAGCTCGACATCGACGCAGTGGTGATCGACATCGAGATGCCCGTCGTCGACGGCGTCGAGGCGACGCGCCGGTTGCGCGAGCAGTCGGCGGAGCTGCCGATCGTCGCGATCAGCGGCCACGACTACGAGGAGCGCGTTCTCGAGATCCGCGCCGCGGGCGCAGACGACTACGTGCGCAAGGCGCGCCTCGAAGAGGAGCTCGCGGACGCGCTGTTCGCCCTCGTTTCGCTACAGCGAGGACGGCTTGCCGGGCTCCGGAATGAGCAGGGGAAGCGGCGGGGCCGCTAGCAGCACCTGGCGCACGTACGCACCGGGGACCGAGCGCGCTACACGCTGGGCTTCGGTATACGCGGCGCCCCAGCTCGAGAACGCGCCCTCGATCCCGAAGATCGGCCCGTTCCGCTCCGTGAGCAAGGCCGGCGAGGTCGCACGCGCCGCGAGTGCGCGTGCGAGAACGACGTCTCGCGCCCTCTCCTGCGTTCCCGGCTGGACGAGAACGACCGTCCAGAAGCGCCGCGGCCACGGCCGGCTCGGTGTAAGCGCCGTGAGCGAAGCATGGATAGACGGAAGACGTTGTTGACGCGCGACGTCGAGCTTCTCGGTGAGCGTGCCGCGGTTCCCGCACGTGTCGACCGCACTGACCGTCAACGTGTACGCGCCGGGAGCAAGGGCACGCGTGTCGAGAGCGCTCGCGGTCAAGTTGAAGAGATACTCGCCGCGGGTGCCGAAGAAGAAGTGGTTGCCCACCGTCGGGAAGTTCTGATAGGTGCCTGTGTCGTAGACGCTGTCGAACGCGGCAGCTAGTGGAATCGTCGA
>DASXLN010000291.1:0-3709 GCA_036496165.1 Gaiellaceae bacterium
CTCACGGGCAGCGAGGGCCGCTTCCACGGCCTGCGCAACCGCGCCTACGGGACGAACCTCGTCGCCGGCGTCACGCCGGGCAAGGGCGGCCAGGACGTCGAGGGCGTTCCCGTCTTCGACACGGTCGCCGACGCCGTCGACAAGGCGGGCGCGAACACGACACTCATCTTCGTGCCGGCGCGCTTCGCCGCCGACGCGGTCTACGAAGCGGTCGACGCCGGCATCGAGACGGTCATCTGCATCACCGAGCACATCCCGGTGCACGAGATGCTCCGGGCCTACACGTATTTCCGCCCGAAGGGCGTGACGATGATCGGTCCGAACTGCCCCGGCGTGCTCTCGCCCGGCAAGGCGAACGTCGGGATCATCCCGGCGGAGATCTTCAGCGAGGGCGTCGTCGGCCTCGTCTCGCGCTCGGGCACGCTGACGTACCAGATCGGGCACGAGCTGACGCAGCTCGGGCTCGGCAACTCCACCATCGTCGGCATCGGCGGCGACCCGATCGTCGGCTCGTCGTTCATCGACGTGCTCGAGAAGTTCCAGGCGGACCAGGAGACGGAGCTCGTCGTCCTCGTCGGCGAGATCGGCGGCGACGAGGAGGAGAAGGCGGCGAAGTACATCAGCGAGCACATGACGAAGCCCGTGCTCGCGTACATCGCGGGATTCTCGGCCCCGCCGGGCAAGGCGATGGGCCACGCGGGCGCGATCATCTCCGGCTCGTCCGGGACCGCGGCGGCGAAGAAGGAAGCGCTCGAGGCCAAGGGCATCGAGGTCGGCGCGACGCCGACGGAAGTCGCACAACTCGTCGCCGCCCGGCTCAAATAGCCCGCTAGTCTGCCCCTGTGGGTGTGATCAGCTTCGCGCGCGGGATTCCCGCGCCCGAGTGCCTCCCGATTGAGGAGATCGCCGACTGCGCGAAGGCCGCGATCGAGCGCGACGGCAAGGCCGTGCTCTCGTACGGCCCGGGCGGCGGCTACGGCCCGCTGCGTGAATGGATCGCCGCCCGCCACGGTGTCGAGCCGGGACGCGTCGTCGTCACGAGCGGCTCCCTGCAGGGCTTCGTGTTCCTCGCCGAGCAGCTCGTCCAGCCGGGCGCGCGCATCCTCGTGGAGGCACCGACGTATGACCGTCCGATCAAGATCCTCCGCCGCTTGGGCGCGGAGATCGTCGGCGTGCCGATGGACGAGAACGGGCTGATCCCGGATGAGCTGCCGAGCGGAGACGCCGCGTTCCTCTACACGATCCCGACGTTCCAGAACCCCAGCGGCCGCACGCTGACGCTCGAGCGCCGGCGGCGACTCGTCGAGATCGCGCGCGACCGCGGGCTGCTGATCCTCGAGGACGACCCGTACGGGCTCGTGCGCTACGAGGGCGAGCCGCTTCCGAGCCTCTTCGACCTCGCTGGGGGCGAAGGGGTCGCGTACGCGTCGTCGTTCTCGAAGACGATTGCGCCCGGCGTCCGCGTCGGCTACTTCGTGCTGCCGGCCGAGCTCGCCGCGAAGATCGAGGCGCTCGCGGTCTCGACCTACATCTCGCCGCCGTTCATGACGCAGGCGACCGTGCACGAGTTCCTGCGCCGCGGCGACTTCGAGCCCAACCTCGAGCGCGTGAACGGCCTCCTTGGCGCGCGCCGCGACGCGATGCTCGAGGCGCTCGGGCGCCATCTGCCCGAGGGCGCCGAGTGGAGCCGGCCGGAAGGCGGCTACTTCGTCTGGGTCGACCTGCCCGGCGATGCGCCCACCGTCGCCACGGCTGAAGCGGCGGGCGTCACGTTCGTCGCCGGCCAGGACTTCTTCGCCGACGGCAGCGGCGCGCAGTCGATGCGGCTCGCATTCAGCTTCGTCTCGCCGGATGAGATCGCCGAGGGCGTCTCCCGGCTCGCCCCGCTGCTAGTCGGCGCCGCGGCGCCTGCGCCGACGGTCTAGCTGCGCGAGCAGGATCCCGCCGATCGCGCCGAGCGCGAGGCTGAGCAGGATGACCCAGATGAGCGACACCCGCGTCGTGTGGAAGACGAAGTGGATGCTGACGTGCTTACCGTTCTCGAGGATGAAGGCGATGAGGTACGCCGTCAGCGCGATCAGGACGATCCAGCGCAGGTAGAGGCGCGGTTGCCACTGCTCGTCCATCCGCCCCGCTGCGTCGCGCTGCCTGCGCAGGATGTTCACGCGAGAAGATTACGCCGCGGAGACGGCGGCGAGGGGCCGTGCGACGAGGCGCGGCTGCTGCGGCGGGATGAGGCCGGCGGCCGTCATGTGCCGGAATGTCGGGCACGTGTCCTCGCCCGGAAGGGCGCAGAGCCCGGCGCGGCGGAAGTAGCAGTCGTTGCAGGTTGCTTTGGTCTTTTTGCTCATCTGTGGCGATGCTCAGTGTGGACGGGTTGATTCGAGCAGCGATCATAGGCCCGTCCGCGGTGGGTGGAAAGCGTTGCCGCAGACGAAAACTGACGAATTTCCGGCAGATTCAAAACGACCGAAATGTGCCGTTTTCAGTGCTTCGGCGGCAATGCTGCCAGCGCATGCAACGCCTGTGGAAAAGTCTTCACAGCGATGATCCGCAGGCCATGCGCGTAGCGGCGCGCGTCGGCCGCGTTATCCTCAGCCGCCGGGACGAGGAAGACGTCGGCGCCGGCCTTTCGCGCTCCGTACGTCTTCTGCTTCACCCCGCCGATCGCCGCGACGGAGCCGTCGAGCTTCATCTCGCCGGTCGCCGCGACCCGGTAGCCGTGGTCGACGTTCTTGCCGAGGTCTTCCATGACCTGGAGGGCGAACGCGAGCCCGGCCGAGGGGCCGCCGACGTTGCCCGCGTCGATCTGCACGCGGATCGGCAGGTGGATCTCCGCCGCCTGGTCCGGCGCGAAGCCGATGATCGCCCGCTTCTTGTCCAGCGGGTTCGCGATCGTGCGGATCCGGAACGTGAGCCTCTGCGCGCCGCGGTGGACGCCGACCGTGACGGTCGTTCCCGGATGGATCCGGGCGAGCAGGCTCTCGAGCGACGCGATCGTCGGGGTCTTGTGCCCGTCGAGGGCGACGATCACGTCCTCCGGCTGGAGCTTGCCGATTGCGTTGCTCCCGATCTCGAGCGCGTTGACGACGACGCCGTCGGGCACCTCGACGACGTGGTAGCCGAGGCGCTGCAACGCGACCGCGGCCGCCGTGCGCTGCGAGACCGTCATCTGCTCCAGGTCCGCGCGCCGCACCTGCTTGTCGTTCGAGCCGGCCGGGACGATGAGGTTCTTCGGCACGAGCGTCGCGCCCGATCGGATGAACGGGAAGAGCGACTCGAGCAGGCTCGCCTGCCGCTCGAACACGTCGACGAAATAGATCCCGCCGGGGCCCTTCGGCGGATGCCCGCCCTGCACGCGCACGAGCGGCGCGACCGGATGCGCGACGTCCGGGAGAAAGATGTAGTCGTTCGACGGGACGAGGTAGAGGACGATCCCGGTCACGACGAGGAGCCCCACGAGAACGCCGGCGATCTGCGCGGCGCCGACGGTGCGCCGCATCAGAAGAGCGCCCGCTGGAGTCCGCCGTCGACGACGACGGTCTGGCCGGTGACGTAGCCGGCGCGCGCGCCCGCGAGGAAGCAGACGACATCACCGAGCTCGCGCCGTTCGCCCCAGCGGCGCAGCGGGATGTCTGCGAGGTCGGCGTCGGACGGCCCCGCCGGGTACAGCTGGTCGAGCCGGGCGGTCGCGATGCGGCCCGGGGCG
>DASXLN010000292.1:0-1769 GCA_036496165.1 Gaiellaceae bacterium
CGCCTGCTGCGACGCGTCGAGGGCTGCGAGCATTGCGTTGAAGTCGACGGCGAGGCTCGCGAGCTCGTCCCGTCCGCTCACCGGAATCCGCCGATCGAGATCGCGGGTGGCGCTCACCCCTCGTACTGCGACGGCGAGCGCACGTACAGGCCGCAGCACCGCATTCGCCGTCAGCAATCCGAGCAAGCCGGCGACGAGTGCGCCACCGAGGGTCAGCCCGACCAAGAGCCAGCGGACGTGGCCGAGTGTCGCATTCGCCTCCGTCAGCGGACGAGCGGTTCGCACGATCCCATTGCCGGACGACGGCAGTCGCATCGTGTACAGCCGCATCGACCCGCCGAAATGAACGTCCCGGAAGTACGCGGGCGATTGCCCCGCCGCGACCAGCTTGTCCCGCCCGATCAGAGGGATCCACGTGGGCAGGGTCCCGTTCACCACATCGTCGAGGCTCGGGGCGACCTCGAAGAGACCGGGCGCTTCCTTGCCGAACAGGAGGACGGCCTTCTTCTCAGACGGAATGCTGGAGACGCCGTTTTTCCGGACCGGAATCTGCGCCTCGGCCCATCGATTCGCGGCGGCGTCGGCCGATCGGATGAGCGAGACGTCGATCTGATCGTGCAGGTTCGAACGCACGTCGACGTAGATCACGAGCGACGCGATCGCGAGCGCCGCGAACACGGCGCCGCCTCCGGCGAGCGCCAAGCGGGCGCGCAGGCTCACGGCTCTCGCAGCGCGTACCCGACGCCGCGCACAGTCACGATCAGTCGCGGCTCCCCGCCGGCCTCGGTCTTCTTCCGGAGGTAGCTGATGTACACCTCGAGCGGATTCGACGTCGGCCCGAAGTCGTAGTTCCAGACGCGCTCCATGATCAGCTCGCGCGTCAGCACCTGACGCGGGTTGCGCAGGAACAGCTCGAGCAGCGCGTACTCGGTTCGCGTCAATTCGAGCGTACGGCCGCCGCGGGACGCCTCGCGCGTCCGAGGATCGAGCGAGAGCCCCGCGAACCAGAGCGGCGCGTCGTCGCCGGCCGGGCGCGTCCGCCGCAGCAGAGCCCGCACGCGGGCGAGCAGCTCGCCGAGCGCGAACGGCTTCACGAGGTAGTCGTCGGCGCCGAGATCGAGGCCGCGGATCGTGTCTTCCTCCGAGTCGCGCGCAGTCAGGATCAGGATCGGCGTCGTGTTGCCCGCCGCGCGAAGCCGCCGGCAGACCTCGAAGCCGTCGAGGTTCGGCATCAGCACGTCGAGCACAAGCGCGTCGAACTCCGCCTGGCCCATGCGCTTCAACGCCGCCAGACCGTCCGCGGCGCTCGTGACCCTGTGACCCTCGAGCTCGAGGGCGGTCTCGACCGCCTCGCGCACGTCCGGATCGTCGTCGACGACGAGAACGTGACCTCCCCGAATCTCAGCCGCCGGCATCGCCACTACCAAAGCGGAACACCGCACCATGAGCAAGCGGCGCCCGAAGATGAGAGCATGCTTAAAGCTTCGTGAGAGAGGTGCGGTGGCAGGCACGGCCCTCTTCGTGGCAGCGGGTTGGTAGCGGGCGCTAGCCGGATATGTCGACCGCGTGCGCCCGGTGCGACGGCCCTGACTTCAACGAAGCACCGTCTCCAGGTCTAGGCGGGCGGACGCTCGTCCGAACCGGAGTCGACCGGCGTTCCGGCCTCAATCGCGGCCGCGGCGGCGAGCTTCTTCTCATCCTTCCGCGCCTTCTTGAGCTCGCGCTTCTCTTTCAGCTCTCGCTCGCGGCTCAGCTTGTTCATCGTCGTG
>DASXLN010000293.1:0-12613 GCA_036496165.1 Gaiellaceae bacterium
ACCTCGTCCTTGAACAACAGCCGCAGCGGCTCGACGAGACGCATCTTCATGTCGTCGGGGAGGCCGCCGACGTTGTGGTGCGACTTGATCGTCGCCGCGACGCCCTCGGTGCCGCCTGACTCGATCACGTCGCTGTAGAGCGTCCCCTGCACGAGCCACTGCACGTCGCCGAGCCGGCGCGCCTCTTCCTCGAACACGCGGATGAACTCGCGCCCGATGATCTTGCGCTTCTGCTCGGGGTCCTCGACTCCGGCGAGCAGCTCGATGAACCGGTCCTGCGCCTGCACGTGCACGAGCGGGACGTGGAAATGCTCGCCGAACGTTTCCACCACCTGTGCGGCCTCGTCCTTGCGCAACATGCCGTGATCGACGAAGACGCAGGTGAGCTGGTCGCCGACCGCCTTGTGCACGAGCAGCGCGGCGACGGCGGAGTCGACGCCGCCCGACAACGCGCACAGCACGCGGTCGGACCCGACCTGCTTGCGGATGCGCTCCACCTGCTCCTCGATCACCGTCGCAGGTGTCCACGTCGCGCGCGCGTGCGCGACTCCGAAGAGAAAGTTCTTCAAGAGGTCCATCCCGTGCTCGGTGTGCACCACCTCGGGATGGAATTGCACGCCGTAGAGCCCGCGCTCTTCATCCTCGAACGCGGCGACCGGGGTCGACGGCGAGCTCGCGGTGACAGATGCCCCTGCGGGCGCAGCGACGATGGAGTCTCGGTGGCTCATCCAGACCACCTGTTCCTCCGGGAGATCGCCCCAGAGAGAACCGGGCTCCCTCCGAAGCGCGGTTCTCCCGAACTCCGAGACGCCGGTGCGGTCGACGCGGCCGCCGAGGTCGAGCGCGAGCAGCTGCGCGCCGTAACAGATGCCGAGCGTCGGGATGCCGAGCTCGAACACGCGCGGGTCGATGTGCGGCGCGCCCTCCGCGTACACCGATGCAGGCCCGCCGCTGAGGATGAGCGCGTACGGGTTGCGTGCGCGCACCGCCTCGGGAGAGATCGTGTGGCCGACCAGCTCGGAGTAGACGCGGCACTCGCGCACACGGCGCGCGATCAGCTGCGAGTACTGCCCGCCGAGATCGACCACCAGCACCGGCCGGTCTTCCGCGGCCGGGAACGGGACGACGTTCGACGGCTCAGCGGCGATAGTTCGGCGCCTCTTTCGTGATCGTCACGTCGTGCGGATGCGACTCGCGCAGCCCCGCGCCCGTGATGCGGACGAACCGCGCGGCCTTGAGGTCGTCGATCGTCGGTGCGCCGCAGTACCCCATCGCCTGCCGCACTCCGCCGACGAGCTGGTGCACGATCGGCGCGAGCGGCCCCTTGTACGGGACACGCCCCTCGATCCCCTCCGGCACGAGCTTGTCGACGTCCTCGACGTCGTTCTGGAAGTAGCGGTCCTTCGAGAAGCCGCGAGCCTTCATCGCGCCGAGCGAGCCCATGCCCCGGTACTCCTTGAAGCGCTCGCCCTGGTGGACGATCACCTCGCCCGGCGCCTCGTCGGTGCCCGCGAGCATCGAGCCGAGCATGACCGTGTCCGCGCCGGCGGCGATCGCCTTCGCGATGTCGCCGGAGGATGTGATGCCGCCGTCGCCGATGACGGGGACGTCGACCGACTGCGCGATCTCGTGGATGGCCGTGATCTGCGGGACGCCGACGCCTGCGACGACGCGGGTCGTGCAGATACTCCCTGGTCCGACGCCGGCCTTCACTCCGTCGGCACCCGCGTCGACGAGCGCCTGCGCAGCCTCGCCGGTGGCGATGTTCCCGGCGATCACGTCGACGGATACCGCGCCCTTGATCTTCCGGACCATCTCGATCACGCCGACGGAGTGGCCGTGCGCCGTGTCGACCACGAGCACGTCGACTCCGGCAGCGACGAGCGCCTGCGCGCGCTCGAGCGCATCCGGCCCGACACCGACCGCCGCGCCGACGCGCAGCCGTCCGCGCTCGTCCTTCGTCGCGTGCGGGAACTGCACCTTCTTCTGGATGTCTTTGACGGTGATGAGCCCGCGCAGCCGGCCGTCGGCGTCCACCACCGGGAGCTTCTCGATCTTGTGCCGGTGGAGGATGTCCTCCGCCTCGGCGAGCGTCGTCCCGACGGGAGCGGTGACGAGGTTGCGCGCGGTCATGAGCGCGGACACGGGCTGGTCGACGTCGTCCTCGAACCGCAGGTCGCGGTTCGTGAGGATCCCGACGAGGATCCCGCCGCCGTCGGTGATCGGCACACCGGAGACCTTGTAGTGCGACATGAGCTCGAGCGCTTCGCGCACGAGCGCGTCCGGCGGAAGCGTCACGGGCTCGACGATCATCCCGGCCTCCGACCGCTTCACCTTGTCGACCTCGGCCACCTGCGCCTCGATCGGCAGGTTGCGGTGGACGACGCCGATGCCGCCCTCGCGTGCGAGCGCGATCGCGAGCCGAGCCTCCGTCACCGTGTCCATCGCCGCGGACACGACCGGGATGCTGAGCTCGATCGACCGGGTCAGTCGCGTGCGCGTCGACACCTCGTTCGGCAGCACCGACGACTCCGCCGGGACGAGGAGGACGTCGTCGAACGTCAGGCCCTCACGCGCGAACTTCCGGTCCAGCTCGAGCAGCCGCTGCAGCTCGTCCGGGCGGAGATCGACGCTCAAGAGGCCAGGGTACCAAGCTGCGCGGACGCCTTTCGTACAAACACCTCCCTAACACGGCCGCGTTACCGTGGGGCCGATGCGCATGCTGCTCGGCGCGCTCGCTCTTGCGGCCTCTCTCGTCCAATCTTCGACGCGCGCCGGCCAGGTGGAGACGCTCTACACGAGCTCGGCCCACCGCACCATCGCCGCGTTCGCGCAGGACGGCGGCCTCGTGGCGTGGTTCGCGCCCGGCGGCAAGCGGTGCAACGACGTGTGGGTCTGGCAGCTCGGGAGCGCGAAGCAGAGCCTGCCGGCGCAGGGGGCTGCGTACCACAACGTCACCTGCAACTGGAATGTCCCGGAGGGCTCGCCCGTCGGGCTCGCGGTCGCGGAGAACTTCGGCTCGCCTGCGCTCCTGTGGACGCTGCACGAGTCGGCGGCGCGATCCCTGAAGTTCGACTACGTGCTCGGCGCGACCGTGGCCGACCCGAGAGAGCGGCGCTTCGAGCAGGTGGCCCATGCGAATCACGGCGCGGGGCTCTGGCTCGCGGGTGTCGCGGGCGGCGGGAGCACGCTCGTCTACGCCGACGCCCAGGTCGCCTACAAGGACCAGGTCGCGTGCTTGTCAACGCCGGACGAGCCGGGCGCGTGCGACCTCAAGGTCGTCGGTGGCGGGATCTACCGCGTCGTCGGCCGCAAGCCCCCGGTGCCGCTCAAGGGCACCAGGCCGGCCGTCGCCGTCGCAGCGGTCGGCGACGAGGTCGCGTTCATCCCGGCCGTCGGCAGCTCGACGACGGATGGGCACCCTCTCGCCTCGGCCAACGTCCCCGTCGAGGTGCGGAACGCGGTGACGGGCGACCTCGTCACGAGCGTCTCACCCGACGGGATGCCGATCTCGATCGCGCTCTCGTCCGGGACGCTCGCAGTCGTCGGCCGGCTGGACGGAAAGCTCGTCCTCAGCTGGTACGAGATGCCGAGCGGCAAGCCCGGCGGCACCATCACGCTGCCGGCGAAGGCAGCGCCTGCTGTGTCTGCCGGCGACGGGGCGATCGTGTTCCAGGTCGGCCGCTCGATCCGCTCGGTCGACGTCGCGACGGGCCAGGTGCACACGGTCGCGACTGCCGCCGCACAGCCGATCGGATTGTCGATCGCCGGACGCCGCATCGCGTGGGCCGAGAACGTCGGCGGCCGCGGACGGATCCGGGCGATAACGCTCGCGCCGTGAAGGCTCTCGCAGCAGTCCTCGCCTTCACGTCGTTCCTCGGCGGATCGCCGAGCGCGTCTCCGGCGTCGCTCATCGTCTTCTCGGCCGACCGCGCGCCTGCGGTCACCGGCGACATCTACCGCGCCGACCCGAACGGGCGCGTGGTGAACCTCACGCACAGCCCGTGGCAGGAAACGCAGCCGCTCGTCTCGCCGAACGGGAAGCTCGTCGCGTTCACGAGCGACCGCTTCGCCGGCAGCCTCTGGACGATCGGCGTCGACGGCTCGGGACTGCGCCGCCTCCCGGCGAAGGGTTTCCCGTCGCAGTACACCGTCGACCTCGCCTGGTCCCCGGATAGCAAGGCGCTCGCGTATACGACCGGAGGGACCACTCGCCCGCTGGAGACGCTCTGGGTCGTCGGGCTCGACGCCGCTGCGCGCCCGATCGGCCGCGCGCAGGCGCTCGGCTGGCCGGCGTGGTCGCCGGACGGCCGCGTCGTCACGGTCGAGACCGACGGCGGCGCGGTCGAGGCGTTCACACCTGCCGGGACGCGTGCGTGGAACGTCTCCAGCGGGCAACCGCCGGTCGGCTGGTCGGCGAAGGGGCTCTTCGCCACCGGCGCGTATGACGGACGCATCCATGTCGTCGACGAGCGCGGCGTCGCGCGCTTCTCCGTCGCCGCGACGACCGGCGCGTGGTCGCCCGACGGGACGAAGCTCGCGACGATGGCGGGGCATCGCGGAGAGGTGCGAACGAGCGCGGGACGCCTTGTCTCCTCGAAGCGGTATGTCCCGATGAACGCCAAGCCGGTCTGGACGCCCGCCGGCGTCGCCTTCGCGACCACAGGGAGCTCGGTCGGACCGAACACGGTCGAGACCGGAGCGGCGTTCGCCGTCCGCGACAGGACGCGCACGTACACCCACGTTCCCGGCTGTGACGACGACGGCGGCCCGACGGCAGCGATCGCGTGGCTGCAACGCGTGCCGCACTCGACGTCGCTCGTCTACCAGAGCGAATGCGCCGAGCCGTTCGACAACCTCTACTCGATCGCGCCGGACGGGTCCGGGCTGCGGCGCATCACGAACGTGCAGGCGAACCAGGTGAAGCCGAGCGTCTCGCCAGACCGAACACGCATCGCGTTCGGCGAGACGCAGTACACGGGCCTGAGCTGCAAGGGGTGCCCGGAGTCCCTGCGCACGATCGGCGTCGACGGGACCACTGCGACGACCCTGACGTCGCCGCCCGATTGCACATTCGACGACTCGCCGAGCTGGTCACCGGACGGGACGCAGATCATGTTCGTCCACTCCGCCTGCGACACGGCACCCGGTGCGACGGTGATCGCGGCCGCCGGCGGCGCGGCGACTGCGCTGCACGTTCCTGCCTGGACGGTCGCCTGGGGGCCGACGCAGATCGCCTACGCCAACGGGGCGACGGCCCCGTCGTCCCTGTGGACCGCCGCGCCGAACGGCACCGGCCGCCTCGAGGTCAGTTCGATCGGCGCCGGCTTGACGACGCCCGCCTGGTCGGCCGCCGGTCGCCTCGCGTACGTCGTCGGCACGAGGGTCTTCGTGAACGGGAAGAAGATTGCGCTGCCGTTCGCAGCCGTACGCAGCCTCGTCTGGTCGCCCGACGGAACGCGCTTCCTCGTCGCGGCGGAACCGAAGGGCGCCCCGACGTTCGATCTTTACACGCTGAAGACAGACGGCACCGACGTGCATCGCCTCACGGCGAACCTCGACGTCTCAAGCGCCGACTGGCGCTAGCTCTTCGAGCTTGACGTCGGCGGCGAGCCTGCTCGCCTCGCGCGGGTCGAACCGCCCGGCGCCGACCTCGAGCACCGATGCGGCCGCACACCCGACGGCGCTACGCAGCGCATCATCGACGGGCAGGTCGTTGAAGCGCGCCGCGAGGAAGCCTGCGAGAAGGACGTCGCCTGCGCCGACCGAGGCGACCGGCTCGATGCGGTCGATCGACGCGCGGAACCGTCGCACGGTTCGCTCCTCGCGCGTGAGCGCGAAGCACGACGTCTCCTGCGTGATGAGCACGTTGCGAGCACCGAGGTCGGCGATCGTGTCGAGTGCCATCAGGAAGTCGGCCTCGTCGGAGAATTCCTGGCCGACGAGGCTTTCGGCCTCGCGCTGGTTCGGCGAGACGAGGAACGGCTCCGCTTCCACGCCGTACCGCAGCGGCTCGCCTTCACAGTCGACGACGCACGGGACGCCGCGCCGGTTGAGATCGTGGATCGCCTCCGCGTAGAAGTCGTCCTCGACATCGCGCGGCAGCGAGCCGGAGAACACGACGAACGTCGCGACGCGCGACAGGTAGCGCAACTTGTCGAGGAGCATCTCGAGCTCCTCGGGCCTGACCGCCGGCCCCCACTCGTAGATCTCGGTCAGCGAACCGCCGGTCGGGTCGACGACGGCCGTCGACGTGCGCGACTCGTCGGAGATGCGCACGAAGTCGTTGAGCATCGCCTCGATCGCGAGCTCCTCGACGATGCGCTCGCCAGTTCTTCCCCCCGCGAGCCCGGTCGCGATCACCGGCGCGCCGAGCGCCTTCAATGCGCGCGCGACGTTGACGCCCTTGCCGCCGGCGGAGGTGAAGCTCGCGCTCGCGCGATGGCGGTGCCCGAGCTGCACGTTCGGCACGGTGAGCGTGCGGTCGATCGCAGCGTTGAGGGTGACAGTGACGATCACGGGATGAAGGCCCTTAGGTCTTTCACGGTTCGCGTCGCGTACCAGCGTAGACGCCCGCCCACTCCCGGCCGAGCGACCGAGCGGGCTGCGAGGAGCGGCCGCGTGCCGAGGAGCCGGGAACCGGCCCAGACCTCGACGCGACCGAGCCGCTGGCCGCGGCGGATGGGCAGTGAGACCGCGGACGGGGCGACGATGCGCTCGGTGAGGCTCCCGCCTGCCGGGACGAGGCGGACGAGCGGGCGCGGCGAGACGAGCGCGACCGCGGGCCGGCCGTACGGCAGCGAGACGTACGCGAGCGGCCCCGAGCCGACCAGCGTCGCGGTCGTGTACCGGGAAACGCCCCACGCGAGCAGCCGGTCGAGATCCGAGTTGCGCTGCGCCCGCGTCGGGCTGCCGAGGCTGACGGCGTAGATCGTGTAGCCCGGCCGCTTCGCCGCCGCCACCTCGCACCAGCCGGCGTTGCCCGTGTGACCCGTCTTCACGCCGATCAAACCCGGGAACACGCCGAGCAGGTCGTTCCACGTATGCACGACGAACGCCCCGTCCTCGATCGTGTCGGCGCGCTTGCGGACGATGTCGCGCACGACGCCCGAGCGCATCGCCACCTGCGCCAGCACCGCGACGTCGCGTGCGCTCGACACGTGACCCGGCGCGTCGAGCCCGTCCGGCCGCACGAAATGCGTGTCCTCCAGGCCGAGCGTCCGCGCCTCCTCGTTCATCCAGTCGACGAACTGCGGGACGTCGCCGCCCGCCGCCGCCGCGGCTAGCGCGTCGGCCGCGTCGTTCGCGCTTTGGATGAGCGCGCCCTCGAGCAGGTCGTGAACACTCACGACCTGGCCCGCTCGCAACGGGATGCTCTCCTCGCCGACGTGCGCCGCCTGCGCCGTGACCCTGACCTCGTCGGCCGGCCGCAGGTGCTGCAGCGCGACGATGACCGTCATCAACTTCGTGATGCTCGCGATCGGAAGTTGCTCGTGCGCATTCGACGACGCCAGCACCTTGCCGTTCGACGCGTTGACGACGATGAATGCGCGTGCGTCGACGGTCGGCGAAGCAGCGCGGGCCGCTCCCGCGAACGCCAGCGCGACGAAGACGAGCAGCAACCCCCGGCGCATGCCGCCGGGAAGGCTACTTCACCCTGATCCGCTGCCCGACGCGCAGGGCCGTCGTGCTCACGCCTGGATTGAGGCGCTCGAGCGCAGCCAGGCTCGTGCGCGTCTTCGCCGCGATCACCGAGAAGCTGTCGCCGCGCTGCACGACATAGAAGCGCGTGAGGCTCGCGGTGCGCTTGACGTGCAGGCGCGGGGGCGCCGTCTGCGTGCGCGGCGGCGATGGTGCGGCGGCCGGCTTCTGCTGAAGCCCGTAGTGGACGGCGAGGACGGCCGCGGTGACGACAAGGAGGAAGGCCGCCGGCGCCGCGTAGAGCCTCACCAGCCCGAGGCCGCCCAGACGTCGTGCGCGAGCCGCGCGGTCGCGCCGCCGGCGGCGCCGCGCCAGTCGTCGGTGATGTTGCGGTACGCGTAGATGATCGAGCGCGACGCCGAGACGAGCCCGCTCGCAGGCCCGCTCGTGAACGCGGGCGCGAGGTCTGCGGGCCGGCCGCCTTGCGCGCCGACACCCGGGAGAAGGAGCACCGCCTGCGGCAGGATCCGCCGAGCCTCGGCCACTTCACGCGGAAACGTCGCCCCGACGACCGCGCCGACGGCCGACAACCCTCCTTGGCCGACGAGATCCTCGCCCCACTCGCCGACGAGCCCGGCGACGTGCTGCCACAGCAGCGTCCCGTCGGACAGCCGGACGTCCTGGACGTCCGCTCCGCCTGCGTTCGACGTCTTCACGAGGCAGAAGAGCCCGGCACCGTCGCGGCGGCAAGCGGCGAGGAACGGCTCGAGCGCGTCGCGGCCGAGATACGGGTTCACGGTCACCGCATCGGCCAGCGGCGGCTCGTCGCCGCGCGGCTCGACGAACGCGCTCGCGTACGCGCGCGCCGTCGACCCGACGTCGCCGCGCTTCGCATCCGCGATCACGAGGAGCTCCGCCGCGCGCGCGTAGTCGCACACCCGCTCGAGCGCGCGGAAGCCGTCGGAGCCGAGCGCCTCGAAGAACGCGAGCTGCGGCTTGACCGCGACCGCGTACGGCGCGACCGCGTCGATGATCCCGCAGCAGAAGCGCTCGCACGCCGCAGCGGCATGGTCGCGCCCGAGCACGATCTCGCCACGCAGCTCCACCGGGAGCATGTCGGCGACGGGATCGAGCCCGACGACGACCTGGCTGCGCTTCCGCTCGACCGCCTCCGCGACCCGGTCGGCGAAATGCGTCACCGCCACGCGCGACATGCGTTGGAATGTACTGAGCGCTCCGGAACGCGCGAGGGGCCGCTCACGAGCGGCCCCTCGACGATCCTCGGAGGAGACGTGCCTCGTGCTGGTTAGCTGCCGCCGCCCTTGACTGCGGCCTTGAGCGCGCTGCCGGCCGAGAACTTCGGAACCTGTGCAGCCGGGATGTGCACCTTCTCGGTCGGGTTACGGGGATTGACGCCTGTGCGAGCCGCACGGTGCTGGCTCGAGAACTTGCCGAACCCGGTGAAGGACACGTCGCCGCCGCTCTTCAGCGTGTCCGTGATCGTCTCGAGGAATGCGTCGACGGCTTTGCCCGCATCGCGCGCGGTGAGCTGGCTCCGCCTCGCGACCTCGTTGACAAACTCCTGCTTGGTCACGCGCCTCTCCTCCTGTCGTTGATCGGTTGCACGCGGAATGACCCTACCAGGGCACCCGGATGCGCTCAACCATGCGGTTTTGCGGGGCTTTTGAGACCCTCCAAGAGCTCCCCGACGCGGAAGATCGGACGGAGGCGGATCGCGCGCCGCGCGAGCGCGTCCGCGCCCCCTTCCTCGCGGTCGACGACGCAGACGGCCGTCTGCACTGCGAGGCCGGCGGTACGGAGCGCGTCGACCGAATCGAGGAGCGCGCCGCCGGAGGTGACGACGTCCTCGACGAGACACAGACACTCGCCCTCGTCGTACGGTCCCTCGATCCGGTTGCCGGTCCCGTACTCCTTCGCCTCCTTGCGAACGATGACGAACGGCAGCCCCGACTCGAGCGAGGCTGCGGCAGCGAGCGCGACCGCGCCGAGCTCCGGAGCGGCGATCCTCGTCGCGTCCGGCGCGTGCGCCTCGATCTCCGCCGCGATCCGCTCGCCGAGCGCACGCAGGATGTCCGGGCGCGTCTCGAAGCGGTACTTGTCGAGGTAGTACCGGGACCGCTTGCCCGAGCGGAGGAGGAAGTCGCCCTCGAGGTACGCGGCCTCGACGAGCGAGCGGCGAAGCTCAGCGTCGTCCACGAGCAGCGGAGAGGGCGTCGCGCGCGATCGGGAGCAGCGAGCCCGCCTCGGTGGAGCCGTCGTCGTAGCTGATCATCGCGCCGTCGTCGAAGTACACGTCGACCCGCTCACGGCGGCGCGCAACGGTCCGCCGGTAGAGGACGCTGCCTGCGACGAGGCCGCTGGCGAAGCCGAAGAGCCCGAGCGCCTTCCGCTTCAACTCTCGTCCGCCTTCTTCGCCGAGCGCCGCCGCCGCGGCTTCTCCTCGCCGCTGCCGCGGAGCGCGCTCTTGAGGTCGTAGAAGACGAGCCCGGTCGTCGGGTCGGGCGCGGTCGTCGCCGCGATGCGCCTCGATCCGTCGCGCACGACGAAGACGCTGCCGTCGGGCATCGACGCCTCCACCTGCGTGACGTCGCGCCCCTCCGCGAGCGACGAGGCCCGGTCGAGAAGCTCGCCGGCGGCGCGGGCGAGCTCGGCTGCCTCCTCGCCGGCAAGGGTCGAGCCGGACACTGCCCCCGCCTCGTCGAAGAGGACGGCTGCCTCCACCTGGGAGGAGATCTCGGTGAGGTCGGCGAGTGCCTGGGCGGCGTCCATCGGTGGTCGAGCGTACCACCGTGCAAAAGTGGGCCGGTGCGACTCAGGAAGCGTGCGCTCTTCGCGAAGTTCTTCGCCGACCGCGGTACCCATCTGGCCGCGATGGTGGCGTACTTCGCGCTGCTCTCGTTCGTACCGCTCGTATTCCTCGCGTTGTCGCTGCTCGGCCTCGCGCACCGCGCCGATGCTTCCGACTTCCTCGTGCGCGAGCTGAAGCGCGCGTTCCCCGGCAGCTCGCTGCAGAGCATCCTCACGCTCGTGCACCGCGTGCAGGACAACGCCGCGACGCTCGGCATCATCGGCGGCGTCGGCCTTCTCTGGTCGTCGCTGTCGCTGTTCAGCGCGCTCGAGTCGGCGTTCAACATCGTGTACGGGCGTCCGAACCGTCCGTTTCTGCGCGGGAAGACCGTCGCCGCCGCGCTCATGGCGAGCGTGCTGGTGACGCTGTTCGCGAGCCTCGTCGTCGGGGCGCTCGGCGTCGAGGTGCTGAAGCGGTATGCGCCCGGCTTCGTCGGAGACCAGGTCGTCGCGTACGCGCTGTCGGTCGCGGTCTCGCTCGTCGGCGTCTTCGCCTTCCTCCTCGCCGTCTACCGCCTGCTTCCGAACGCGACGCTGACGTTGCGCGAGGTCATGCCCGGGGCGGTGATGGGCGCCATCGTGCTCGAGGCCTCGTTCCAGATCCTTCCCGTGTTCGTGCGCTTCGCCGACGTGAACGTGACGCTGCGCGTCCTCGGCGGCCCCGCCATCCTCCTGATCTGGCTGTACGTGATGGCGAATGTCATCGTCCTCGGCGCCGAGCTGAACTGGTGGGCGGCGCAGCGGCGCGCGACCGGCTACGGGCAGCCGGTGCCGGAGTAGAACGGCGACTTCAACGTCGTCTGCTCGCCGCCGGCGTAGGTGAACGTGAACCGCGTGAACTCACGCGTGCCGTTGCCGCACGTCCGCGGACGCGACAGACGGACGGTCACCGTACGGCTCGTGAGGTGGCCGAACCTGCAATCGGGAACGCAATCGTCGCGTCGCGCGACGCCGGTTGCGCGCGCCTCGCTGCGGTCCCACCGCGACCACGCCAGCCCGGCGAGGAAGAGCCTGCCGTCGTCGCAGGTGACGAGCAGCGCCGCCGGCCGCACCTGAGGCGCAGCCGGCACGCAGCCGGCAAACGCGGGGAGGCTGTGGTGCGACGAGCCGAGCGCCGCGGCGATGACGAGTGCGCGGATCACGTCTGCGGGGCGGGTGCCCCCTCCTGGATGACCGACTGCACGGTGCCGTCACGGCGGATGAAGAAGAACCACGTGTGGGCCTTCGCGCCGTGGTTCCACGCCTCCGTCAGCGTCACGACGGCCCGCGCCGGCTTCACGAGGGAGATATCCGTGGCGCACGTCGCCTGCTGCTTCAACCCCTGGTCGTAGACGACGCAGGGCAATGTTCCCGGCGCGTGCGGGAAACGCGTGCCGAGCGTGCGTGCGACCGGCCCGCCGGCGAAGAACGCGCGCAGCACGCGCTTCGACGTCTTGTCGGTGCCGCCACAACCCGCGAGGAGCAGCGCGGCGCCGAGGGCGGCGAGCAGCGCGCGGGCGGCGCGCGCGCGATGCGAGTGCCGTCGCTTCCAGTCGTCGCCGAGCTCGGCGACCGTCTGGTCCTCGCCGTCGGGGATGAACACCGGGTCGTAGCCGAAGCCCCCGTGGCCGCGCGGCGCGTCGGCAATGCGGCCTTCGAGCGTGCCGGTGCCACGCAGCTCGTCGCCGTCCGGCGTCAGGCAGACGATCTCCGACACGTAGCGGGCGTCGCGGTCGCGGTCGCCGACGCCGTCGAGCTCGCCGAGGAGCTTCGCGATCGCCGGTGCGCCCTCAGGCGCGTACCGCGCCGATTCGATGCCTGGCCGGCCGCCGAGCTCGTCGACCTCGAGGCCGGAGTCCTCCGCGAGGATCCAGTCGGATCCGCCGGTGCGTGCGCGGCCGAAGTCGGCCTTGATGCGCGCGTTCGCGTAGTAGGTGCGGCCCGTCTCCGGCGGATAGTCGTCCGCAGCGAGCGGTTCGATCGTCCAGCCCGGGAGCAACTGCTCGAGCTCCCGCGCCTTGTGCGGGTTGCGCGAGGCGAGCCACGCCCTAGGGGCGTGGAGCATCGACCGCCTCCTGCTGAAGTCGAGAGATCTCCTCGATCCCGCCCTCGGCGAGGCCGAGCA
>DASXLN010000294.1:0-3304 GCA_036496165.1 Gaiellaceae bacterium
TACGACCTCCTCGAGCGGCTGCTCCCGGCCGAGGTGCTCGCACACGAGGAGCAACTCCGCCACAAGCTCCTGTCCCGGTACCGCGCGCACGGCCTGCTCGGTGCCGGCGGCGCCGGCGGGACGTTCGCCCGTATCGCCAACCCGGATGTGCGCAAGGCGCTGCACAAGGAGCTGGTCGAGGCCGGCGCGCTCGTCCCGGTCGAGGTCGAGGGCATGCGCGGCAAGTGCTTCGTCCTCCCGGACGAGCTGGCGCTGCTCGAGGCGCCGCGCGAGCCGCCGCCGTCTGTCGCGTTCGTCGCCCCCTTCGACTCCTTTTTGTGGGACACCGCCCTCCTCGCGAACGTCTTCGACTTCGAGTACGTGTGGGAGGGCTTCTTCAAGCCCGAGAAGCGCCGGTGGGGGTACTACGTCCTGCCGATCCTCTTCGGCGACCGGCTCGTCGGGAGGATCGAGCCGCGAATCGAGGGAGACGCCGTGCAGATCCTCGGCATCTGGTGGGAAGACGGCTTCGAACCGCACCGCGACGACGGGTTCGTCGAGGCGATGCGGGAAGCGCTCGGCGCGTACTGTCGCTTCGCGAAGGCCGCGCGCGTCGAGTGGCCTTCCGGGCTCGGCAGCGAGAAGCGACTCTTCGATCCATAAACGACGGTCGTCTTATTGCTCCGTTGGCGGCTCGAGGTTCCACTGCACGTATTCCGAAAGCTCCTTGCGCCGGAGCCGCGGCACCTGCGCACCTTCGGCCGGGAATCCAACCGGGAAGAGCAGAACGGCTGTCTCGTTCACCGGCCGTTTGAGCAGCTTCGCGAGGAAGTGCGCCGGATTCGGTGTGTGCGTCAGCGTCGCAAGACCCATGTGGTGGATCGCCGAGACGAAGAGGCCCGCCGAAATCCCGACGCTCTCCGAGACGTAGTAGTTCTTGATCTTCTTGCCGCCCGGCGCAAGGTCATAGCTGCGCTTGAAGAGGACGACGACCCATGGCGCGTCGGTGATGTGGGTCTTGACCCAGTCCGTTCCGAGCGGCGCGAGTGCGCGTCGCCACTCGTCGCTCATGCGCTTGGTGTAGGTCTGCCACTCCTCCTCTTCGGCCGCCGCGCGGATCTGCGTCTTGAGATCGGGGTTGTCGATCGCCACGTATGTCCACGGTTGCCGATGCGCGCCGGAGGGCGCAGTTCCGGCGGCGGCGATGGCGTACTCGATCAGTTCCCGCGGGACCGGTTCGCGCGAGTACTCCCTGACGGTTCGCCGCCGATCGAGCTCGTCGTACCATCCTCGCGCGCGCCCACGCATTTCTGCTTCGGAGTAGCGGTCGAATGCAAGCGGTTCATAGATCGGGTCGGGGAGGTTGGGGAACCTCTCCCGGTACTCGATGTCTCGGCTCCCTGTCATCGCCCGCCCCGTCCACGCTCACACGAGCTCGAGCTCGTCGCTGATCGCGATCGAGCCGGAGAGCGAACGGTAGACGGGACAGCGCGGCTTGTAGTGGGCGAAGGCGCGGGCGACCTTCTCGCGGTCGGCGTCGGCGTCGAGCGTGAGCGTGAAGCGGACGTGGATTCGCTTGATCACGAGCACGCCGTCCTCGGTTTCGATCTCACCGACCGCCTCTGCGGTCAGTCGTCCTTCTCCGGCGGGAACTTGACGCGCCTCCAGCGCGCCTCCGAGGGTGCCGGTCAGTCACCCGGCGGCGGCAGCGACCACGTAGTCGAGCGTGGTCGCATGTGCCGCTTCGCCGCCGCGGGGAACGCCGTAATGGTCAGCGACCTCGTCGTGAACGCCGAACAGGACCGGCTCATCCTCGGCCGGCAGGAACGCGCGTCGCAACGGGCCCCGCACGCGTTCGATCCGCGCGCGGGAGTGGTAGCTGACCTCGCCCATCACGCCCTATTTAACCGCAGTGCCGCCCGGCGAGACGACCAGCCACAGACCGCCGAAATTGACCACGTTCTCGCAGTTGATCTGACCGGGCTTCTTGTCTCCGCTGAAGTAGTAGAGCGGGTGCCCGGCGTAGGTGACCTGGACGGTGCCGTCGGCACGCTTGGTCGTACCGAGCAGGCTCGCCCTGGCGCCGGCGCCGACCTTGGGCGTCGTCGTGGTCAGGAACGGCGGCCACGCCTTCGCGCATGCGCCCGAGCAGGTGCTGCGGGAGCCTTTGTCGCTCTTGAACAAGTAGAGGGCGCGGCCGCTGCCGTCGAACAGCACCTTGCCGAACCGCGACGCGTGCGCGGTGACGGTCGCAGCCCCAGCGGACCGTTCACCACCGCCGAATGCAACCGAGGCGGTCGCGAGGCTCGCCGCTGCGGCGACAACGAGCGCCGCGAGTAGAAACGTCTTGCGCATGTGCTTCTCCTCCTTCTTGGATTGACCGTTCATCTGTCGGTGGCGTGTTCGAGCGCTTCGAGGATCGCGTCGGGCTCGGAGCGGGTCGTGTAATCCGAGTGGACGTCGAGCCAGCGCACACGCCCCGCTGCATCGAGAACAGCAGTGCTCGGCATCGGCAGCTCGGCGGTGCCGTCGGCATTCGTCTCGGTCAGGTCGAGACCGTGCTCGCGCTGGAGTGCCAACACCTCGGCGGACGGCGTCGTGAGCACGCCGAGCGCGCGCGCGATCGAATTGCCCGGGTCGGAGAGAACCGGGAACTCGAGCGCGTTCTTCTCCTGCATCGAGAGCGATCCGTCCGGCTTCTGCGGGCTGACCGCGATCAGCGCGGCGCCGCGTTCAGCCAGGCGCGGGAGCAGCTCCTGCTGGTACGTGCGCAAGGCGGAGTTGCAGTAGGGGCACCAGGCGCCGCGGTAGAGCACGATGACCGCGGGCCGGCCGGCGATCTCGGCGTGAAGCGTCGTATGCGCGCCATGGACGTCGAGCAGTTCCGCGTCGGGGATCGGCGCACCGATCGGGTCGACGCGCCAGACCTGGCCGTTGTCTTCTCCCTGGAGGCGACGAACGAGGGACGCTGCCGATGTCTCGGGGCTGATCAGGTTCCCGTCGCGCTCGTTCGCGACGAACGCAGCGTGGAGCTCTTCACCGATCGTCTCCGGCGGCTGCGACCGGATCCACTCTTGCATCCTGGTGTCGACCGACCCGGGCCGGTAGACGTTCACGGTCACTCCGGTGCCGTCGACCTCGGCCGCCAGATTCGCGGTATGCGCTTCGAGCGCGGCCTTCGTCGCCGCGTAGGCGTTCAGGCCCAGCATCGCGTCCGGGCGGCCGACGATTCCGCTCGAGACGTTGATGACACGTCCCCAACCGCGGTCGAGCATGTCCGGAACGAGCGCGCGCGCAAGGCTCATCGGCGCGAACACGTTGATCG
>DASXLN010000295.1:0-7815 GCA_036496165.1 Gaiellaceae bacterium
AGCACGCGGCCGTACGGCGACGGCGGCCACCCGTCCGGCCGCTCGAGGCGACGCACGCGCAGGCCTGTCGAGGCGAACGACGCGAGGTATGCCCACACCGTGTGCACGTGCTCGTTGATCCCGACCTCCTTCTCGCCCGCCTGATCGGGGTTCTCCGGACTTCGCCCGAGGCCGCGCGTTCCCTCGTTCAGCCCCGCGACGACAGCTCCGGGGCGCGCGACGCGCGCCATCTCCTTGACCATCTGCCGCAGGTCGAGTGCGTGGTGCAGCGTCGCTAGGCAGTAGACGACGTCGAAGCTGTCGTCGGCGAACGGCAAGTGCTCGCCGTCGGCCTGCACGCGACCGAAGTCGCCGTAGAACGCTCCGCGGCCGAGCCCGATCTTGGGGTCGACGAGGATGTCGGTCGCGACGAACTCGCAGTCGCGCTCGAGCCAGAAGCGCGACGCCCATGCCTTCGCAGCACCGACCTCGAGGACGCGCAGGCCGCGGCGGTCGCCGATGTAGCGGTCGAGCAGCACCTGGAACGAATGGCCGTTCGCGAGCCACACGAGGTCGTTCCAGCCGAGCTCGCGGTTCACGAACGGGAGAACCGAGTCCACCGTGTCGTCCGGCTCGTACCAGCCCTCGGCCTTCGCCTTCTCGACCCAGCCGGCCGTCTCCCCGAGCTTCTCGCGCGCGCCGGGGAGATCCTCGTGCAGCATGAGGGGGATGCCGTTCTCGACCGCGAAGGTCCGGCCGCAGCCGGTGCAGGAGAGCGAGCGCTCGCCGTCCTCGAGCGGGGCCCGGCAGATGGGACAGCGAAGCAGCTCGAGGAGGCTCGTTTCCACGTCGGGTCCGGCGGCCAAACTAGCTGACGGTCGGCCATACACCCGCTTAACAGCCCTTGATTAGCCTTCTCCCGTGACGGTCACCGCGGCCGCACTCGCCGCGCTCCCCGCGAGCCTGCTCGCGATCTGGGCGCTTCGCAAGACGCCGGCTGCGCGTCACGTCGTTGCAGCTCCGCGTGCGGACCGGTGGCACACGCAATCGACGCCCCTGCTCGGCGGCAGCGGGATCTTCGCCGGCATGCTCGTCGCGGCCGGCATCGCCGTCGCGACCCACGTCATCCCGGCGACCCGCGAGCTCGGTGGGATCCTCGGCGGCTGCGCCATCCTCTTCGTCGCCGGCGTCGTCGACGACGTCTTCCGGCTGCCGCCGCTCGCGAAGCTCGCGGCGCAGGGTGGCGCGGCGGCGCTCGTCATCTGGTCGGGCGACCGCGTGCACATCATCTCGAACGGCGTCGCCGCGACAGCGCTTGCCGTCTTCTGGCTGCTCGGGATGACGAACGCGTTCAACCTGCTCGACAACATGGATGGCCTCGCTGCCTCGCTGGCGACGGTCGCATGCGCGTTCTTCGCGATCGACGCATTCACGATCCACCCGAACCGGATGGTCGCGCTCGTCGCGCTCGCCGTGTGCTTCGCGTGCCTCGGGTTTCTTCCCTACAACCTGCGGCTTCGGCGCCCCGCCTCCGTCTTCATGGGCGACAGCGGCAGCCAGGTGCTCGGCTTCGCGCTCGGCTCGCTCGGCCTCGCCTCGGCCTGGACGGTCGCGGGCTCGACGGTCGCGACGCTGCTCCTGCCCCTGCTCATCCTCGCGGTCCCGATCCTCGACACGACGCTCGTCACCATCGTCCGGCTGATCGAGGGCAGGCCGGTGACGCAGGGAGGGCGTGACCACACCTCGCATCGCCTCGTCTACGAAGGGCTGTCGGACAAGCGCGCGGTTGTCCTCCTCAGCGTCGTCTCCGCCGCGCTCGGGCTCACGAGCCTCGCGTACAACGTGCTCGACGACTGGCGAATCACGCTGATGGGAGTCCTGATCACGTTCGCGTTCCTGCTCCAGTTCGGCAGCTACCTCGCGGACGTGAATCGCCCGGCGGTGAGCGACCGAGCCCCCGGATTCCTCGCGTCGCTCCTCGTGCACCGGCGCCGCCTCGTCGAGGTGGTCGTCGACTTCCTGCTCATCTCCGCGTCGTTCACGGCTGCCTTCATCATCCGCCTCGAAGGCACCGGCGTCGTGTGGCAGCGTCACGTGTTCGACCGGTCGCTGCCGGCGCTCCTCATCGCGCGGTACGTCTTCTTCATCCTCTTCGGGCTGTACCGCGGCGTCTGGCGGTATGCCGGCGCGCGCGACGCTGCGAGCGTCGTCGCCGCCTGCGTCCTCTCCGAGGCGGCGGCGTTCCTCTTCACGTGGGCGACGGTGCCGTTCAACGGGTTCCCGCGCAGCGTCTACCTCATCGACGTGCTGCTCTGCACGTTCCTCATCGGCGTCTCGCGCTTCTGGGAGCGGGGCGTCGCACGCGGTCTTTCGACGCTCGTCGGCCGCGGGGAGCAGCGGCGCGTGCTCATCGTCGGCGCCGGCCGCAGCGGGCGCAGCCTGCTGCGCGAGCTCCGCGAGACCCCGGGCGAGCGCGTCGTCGGCTTCGTCGACGACGATGCGGCGCTGCGCCGCCGGCGGATCCAGGGCGTCTCGATCGTCTGCGGCCTCGGCGACGTCGGCTGGGCCGTCGGCCGCTTCGCGCCGGACGCGGTGTTCGTCACGATCCCTGGAGCGCCTCGAGAGCGGCTCGACGGAGTCTTGGAAGCCTGCCGGCGCGCTGCGGTACCGTGCAGCTTCGTGCGCAGGGAGATCGAGGTAACGCACGCCGTTCCGCTCGGTATCGCGACCGAGTGAGCGCCGTCGTATCGCCTAGGGCGGGCATGCGCTCTGCCCGCCTCGCCGACCGCGTGCTCGCAGCGACGCCGCTTGCAAGCGTCTACATCTGGCTGTCGGGCGTCTACATCGTCGAGGCATGGCGACGCTCCACGCCCTGGCTCTTCGGCGACGAGCTCGAGTTCACGCAGCTCTCGCGGTCGATCGCGGCGACGGGCCACCCCGCGGAACGCGGCCATCCGCACGGGGCGGACTCCGTCTTCTCGTACCTGATCGCGCCGTATTGGCGGATCCACGACGTCGCCGCTGCATACGCCGCGATCAAGTACTTCGACGTGCTCGTGATGGCGGCGGCCGTGTTCCCCACCTATCTGCTCGCGCGCATGATCGTCGGCAAGACCGCTGCCCTCTTCGCGGCCGCGGGCGCGGGTGCGATCCCCTCGCTCGCCTATTCGTCCTACATCGTCGAGGAGCCGATCGCCTACCCGTACGCGGCGCTGTGCTTCTACTTGATCGCGAAGGCGTTCGTCGCCCGACGCCGCGGCTGGATCGCGGCCGCGATCGTCGCGTCGGTGCTGGCGCCGGCGGTCCGCACCGAGCTGGTGATGATCCCGGTGACACTCGTCCTCGCATTCGCGTTCGTCCTCTGGTCGAGCGACGGCGTCACGCGTTGGCGGACGACGTGGACAGCCGGGGACTGGATCGGCACCGTCGTCCTCGTGCTCGGGACGATCTTCATTGTGAGCGCGATCGGAAGCCACCACTCGGACGAGATCCTTCGCGTCACGCGTGGGTACAAGCACCGCGAGATCATCGAAGGGAACTGGGCGGCCGGATCGCTCGCGATCGGCATCGGAGTCCTTCCGTTCATCGCCGGCCTGGCAGCGCTCTTCCGCGTCCGGGGCGAGCCGCGAAACCGCGAGGTGCGCATCTTCCGGTCGGTCGCGATCGCCGGCATCGTCTCGTTCGCTCTGTACACCGCCATCAAGGCGGCCTACCTTTCGACCGCGTTCGCGACGCGCGTCGAGGAACGCAACCTCATCTACATCGCGCCGCTGCTCTTCGTCGGCACCGCGCTCGTGTTCTCACGCAAGCGTGTGAGCTGGCTCGGGCTCGCGGCTTCCGGCGCGTACACGCTCTACCTCATGGGCTACGCCCTCTACCACGTGACGCAATACCCGTACCAGATGGGCGTGCAGCTGTACTCCGACGCACTCGGCTTCGCGATCCTCCAACAGGGCAACCGCTACCTCTCGTGGACGCCGCACCTCGTCCGCTGGATCCTCGTCGCGATGGTCCTCATCGGCATCGCGGTGATCGTCGCGCCGCGCTTCCTGCGCGGCCGCGAGCGCATCGCCGCGGTCGTGATGGTCGTCGCGGCCGCCGGCGTCATCGGCTGGAATCTCACCGGCGAGATCGCCGCTGCGGCGGGAACGAACTCGATCGCCCAGGCGGCGGGCACCACTCTCGGCCATCCGTTCTCGTGGGTCGACGACGCCACGCACCTGCGGTCGACGCTGTACATGGGCGAGGCGGAGATCGACCAGAACCCGGAGTGGCTGATCGAGTTCTGGAACCGCTCGATCAAACGTGTGTCGAGCCTGGACGGAAGCGTCCTCGGGCCAGGCTGGTCCGGTGGCCCGAACATCCTCCGCAACGGCGCCCTCTACTGGCAGAACAACACCGAGGGACTGAAGATCCAGTACGACTACGGGGTCGAGGATCTGCCGTGCATCGACCTCACCGGGGTGCCTGTCGCGAGCCACCTCTTCCGCGCCGGCGGCCGGTTGCAGACCTGGCGGCTCGTGCAGCTCGCCAAGCCGAACCGCCTGCAGAGCACGTGCACCGGCATCTACGCGGACGGCTGGACGGGCGCCAGCGACAGTGTCTACTACCGATTCTCCGGCCCGGGCGGCTGGCTCCGAGTCGCGTACTCGCGTCCCGAGAACTATCCGATCCGCCCAACGCCCGTGCACATCGTGCTCGGGCACATGCAGATCGTCGACAAGCAGCCGGCCCTCGTGAAGACGATCCGGACGGTCGACTCGACGATCGGCAATCTCCAGTCGAAGGTCACGTGGCTGCGCGTGCCGCCCGGCGGCTTCGCCGTGCGGTTCGTCGTCCGCCGCAAGTTCGTGCCGAACGATTACGACCAGCGCGGCGACCGCCGGCAGCTCGGAGTGTCGCTCACGTACCGCTTCGTCCGAACGAGGCCGCACAGATGAGCGTGAAGCGGAAGCGCAGGATCGCGCTCGCGAGCGGCCCGCTCCGCTCGAGCAGCTGAAGGCCGGGCGGCGCCGCCCGCGTCTGCGGGATGAAGAACGGGTGCGTCGCAAGCCGGTCGAAGCCCGCCGCCTCGAGGTCCGCGCGAACGTCGTCGAGCCGGTACTGGCGCGGATTCAGATCGAAGACGAGCTTGGTCGTCGTGTAGCTCGCAATGCGTTCGAGCAGCGCCCGCCGGTCGGACGCGTAGTAGATGGCGCGAAAGATCGTCGTCGCCTCGACCGGCGCCGGCGGCACGTAGTCGTTCAGGTCGGCATCGACGATCTCGCGCCCCCGGGAGCGCCCGGCCGCGACCATCGCCGCATTCGCGTCGACGCCGATGTACCGCTGGTCGGGAAGGAAGTCGCCGAGCCCGCCGTCGCCACACGCGAGGTCGAGCACTGTCTCGCCGGCGCAAAGCTCCGGCCCGAGCGTCCGCACGGGATCGGCGCGGTGCGCGAGATACGCATGCGAGTCCGCGTACGCGCTGTCGCTCCAGCCCTCCGCCTTGCCGCCGTACTTCTCCCAGGTCATCGCAGGGCGAGCAGCCGCTCGGGGTGCTTGCGGAGGAAGCGCAGCATCGCGCGCGCGTGCCAGAGCGTGTGGCGCGTGAGGAAGCGCTTGTCGATCACCGCCGCGTATTCGTGGCGGACGACGGCCGCCGGCACGTACCAGCGCTCCCACCCCGCTCTCGCGGCGCGGTAGTTGAGGTCGATGTCCTCGCAGTACATCCGGTAGCCGGGGTCCCAGCCGCCGATCTCGTCGAGCATCGCCCGCCGCATGAGCAGGAACGCGCCGAGCATCGTGTCCGCCTCGACCGGTTCGACCGGCCGGTCGTCGAGGAGATAGTGGCGACGCTGCCACCGCAGCGGCGGAAAGAGAAGTCGCAACGGCGTCCGCCGGACGAGCGTTGCGCCGATGGTCGGAAAGCTGCGCCGCGACGCCTGCCAGCTGCCGTCGCTGTAGAGCATCTTCGGCCCGGCGACGCCGCAGCGCGGATGCGCGGCCATGAAGTCGCGCAGGATGCGCACGGCGTGCGTCTCGGGAATCGCGTCGGGGTTTGCGATGAGCACGAGCTCGTGGTGCGTGTTCGCGGTGCCGACGTTCGCGTTCGCGGCGAACGACAGGACCTGCTCGTTGCGAAGCACCCGCACGCCGTCCGGCAAGGTCGCCGGGACACTCCCCGGCACCGGGTTCACGATGAGAAGAACCTCGTCCACCTGCGGTGCAAGGACGGGGAGCGAATGCGCGAGCTCGTCCGCGTGGCCGTGCGAGATGACGACGGCGCTGACCTTCACGCGAGCCTCCGGTAGACCTCGGCGGTGCGGCGCGCGGTCTCCTCCCAGCTGTAGCGCTTCGCGCGCTCGAGGCCGGCCGAACGCAGACGGTCGCGATCGGCGAGCGCCTGCCGGATCCCGGCGGCGAGGTCATCGGTGAGGACCCCCGCGTCGCCGACGAGCTCGCGCACGGCGGCGTCCGGCCGCGCCACGACCGGCGTGCCGCACGCCATCGCCTCGGCCGGCGTGAGTGCGAAGCCCTCATACAGCGACGGATGGACGAGGCACGCCGCTCGCTGGTACAGCCGCACGAGCTCGTCCGTCGGCACGTAGCCGCGCAGATCGGCCCCGCCCGCGCGCAGCGCCTCGACGAGCGCCGCGTCGCGCTGCGGACCGGCGACGACGAGCGGCATGCCGACTGAACGTGCGGCCGCGAGAGCGGCGAGCGGGTCCTTGCGCGGCTCGACGCTGCTGACGAAGAGGAGATAGCCGTCGTGGCCGTCGGCGGCCGGCCGGAACTCCGGCCCGGGCGCGAGCGGGGTGACGGTGATCTTCGCAGGCGGGATGCGGTACAGCTCGACGAGGTCGTCGCGCGTCCGCTCGGAGATGGCGAAGATGTGCGCCGCGCGGCGCGCGGACCACGGCACGACGGTCTTGAAGATCACGCGCTCGCGGCGGCCCATCACGGCCGGGTCACGCTCGAACGAGAGATCCTGGACGGTGAGGACGGCGGGACAGGGCAGGCCGGGCGGGATCGCGTGGACGAAGTGCGCGAGGCTCGGCCGCAATTGCCGCAGCAGGCGCGGCAGCGTCCACAACATGCGCAGCTCCTGCACCCGCGACTCGAGCTCGATCGCGCGCACGCCGTCGGGCACGAGGTCGGGCCGCCGCGTCACCGCCGCGACGTCGAGGTCACGCGGAAGCGCGCGCAGCAGCTCCCGGACGTACGTCTCGTCGCCGGTGCGGCGGCGGCCGAGGAAGTCGGCGTCGACGACGATCACGCTGCATCCTCGTACGCCCGGAGGAGCAGCTGCGCCGATGCGTCCCACGAATAGGCGCGTGCCCGGGCGACGCCTGCGGCGCGCAGCTCGTCGCGTCGCGCGACCGCCTCCTCCATCCCGTGCGCGATGGACGCCACGTCCTCCGGGTCGACGAGCACCGCTGCGCCGCCTGCGACCTCCTCGGTCGCGCCACCGCGCGACGTCACGACCGGTGCGCCGCACGCCATCGCCTCGATCACAGGGATGCCGAAGCCTTCGTACAGCGACGGATAGACGACGCAGCGGGCGCCGCGATAGAGCCGTGCGAGCTCCTCGTCCCCTGCAAAGCCGATCCACGCCACGCCGGGCCCGGATGCCTCGACGCCGCCCCAGCCGCGCGCGCCCACGACGCGCAGCTCGACACCGAGGCGTTGCGCAGCCTCGATCGCGCGGGCGAGGTTCTTCCGCGGCTCCAACGTGCCGACGGCGAGGACATAGTCGCCCTCGGCCTGCGGACCGTCCGGCGCGAAGGCCGTCCCCGCCGCGTTCGGGACGACGCGGATACGGTCGCGTGGGACCCGCAGAACGGTCTCGAGCTCGGT
>DASXLN010000296.1:0-2940 GCA_036496165.1 Gaiellaceae bacterium
CGTGCGCGCCGCCGATCGCGACGACGGAGACGCCCTCGAGGCCGAGACGGCGTGCGAGCGTCTCGAGCGCGACGCGGTCGCTCTCGCCCTCGACGAGGACGACGCCGCCCGTCACTGCCCGCGGCGCAGGCGCTCGAGCCGGGCGAGCGTCGCCGGGTCGAGCCGGTCGCGCATGTCACCGCGTGCGCGGTCGGCATGCGCCGGAGGGACGAGCTCGGCGAGGAAGTTCTGTGACGAGAGCTTCCGCACCTGCGCGCCCGACGTCCCGCGCACGGCCTCGTCGGAGGAGACGACCGCCACCTGTTCCCCGCCCCGGCGCTCGGCGGCGAGTCGCTCGATGAGCGTGTCGGCGTCCTCCGCCCAGCGCACCTCGAGCGGGCCGTGCTGCTCGTCGGCGCCGTGGCCGTCGAACACGAGCACGCCGCGCGCGCCCTTGCCGGCCACCCAGCTCGCCAGCAGGTCGCGCAGCTCCTCCGGCGAGCGGAAGTCGCCCGCGTGCAGCAGGTTGAAGCCGTCGAAGAGGTACAGGCTCGGCTCAGCCACCGCGCTGCCTCCGCGCTTCGTAGAGCAGCACCGCGGCGGCGACGCTGACGTTGAGCGACTCGACGCGGCCGAGCTGCGGGATTGAGACCTCGAGGTCGCACATGCGCCTCACGAGCGGCCGCAGCCCCTTGCCCTCGGCGCCGAAGACGAACGCGAGCCCGCCCGAGAGGTCGGCCTGCCACATCGGCGTCCCCGACTCGCCGGCCGCGCCGGCGACCCAGAGGTCGCCGCTCTTGATCTCGGCGAGGTAGCGGGCGAGGTTCGTCACGACTGCGACCGGAAGGTGCTCGACCGCGCCCGCGGACGCGCGGCAGACAGCGGCGGTGACGCGCGCCGATCCGTGCGCCGGGACGACGACGCCGGTCGCGCCCGCACCCTCCGCGCTGCGGCAGACGGCCCCGAGATTGCGCGGGTCGCTGACCTGGTCGAGGCACGCAAGAAGCGGGCTCTCGGTCCGCGCGAGCTCGTACGCGTCCGCGTATGGGTACGGTTCGCACCACGCGAGCACACCCTGGTGGTCGCGCGTCCCCGCCTCCTCGCTGATGTCGCGCTCGAGCTTCACGTGCACCCGCGGGCGGTCGAGGTTGCGGAGCCACGGCTCCGCCTTGACCGCGCGCTCGGTCGCCCAGAGCTCCAGCACCTCGCGCCGGCCGCGCAGGGCCTCCCGCACCGGCCGGCGACCGTAGACCTGCTCGCGCGTCACAGCCGGACGAGCCGGTAGCCGCCGGCCTCGTCCCGCGCCTGCCACCCCGCGTCGGCGAGCTCGTCGCGAAGGCGATCGGCCTCGGCGAAGTCCTTCGCGGCACGCGCCGCCTGCCGAGCCTCGGCGAGCTGCACGATCTCGGCCGGCGCCTCCTCGTCCTCCGCCAGCGACGCGAGCCCGAAGAGCTCGAGCGCGCGGCGTAGGAGCTCGTGGTCGCGCCAGCCGTGGACGACGGCCAGAGCTTCAGGCGTGTTGAAGTCGTCGTCGAGCGCGGCCTCGAACGCCGACCAGTCGCCGACCTTCTCGTCCTGGCCGCGGAACACGTTGCGGAACCCCTCCACTTGCGCCTTCGCCTGCGCGAGCGTCTCGTCGCTGAAGTCGATCGGCTTGCGCCAGTGCCCGCTCATGAAGAAGAGCAGCGCCACCTCCCTGCCCCACGTGTCGAGGACGTTGCGCAGCGAGACGTCGTTCCCGAGCGACTTCGACATCTTCTCGCCCGCGAACGCGAGCATGCCGTTGTGCGTCCAGATGCGCGCAAACTCGTGGCCGAGGGCGTTCGACTGCGCGAGCTCGTTCTCGTGGTGGGGGAAGACGAGGTCGAGCCCGCCGCCGTGGATCTCGAACGCCGGCCCGAACGCGTCCTCGGCCATCGCCGAGCACTCGATGTGCCAGCCGGGCCGCCCGCGTCCCCAGGGCGAGTCCCACCACGTGTCCTCGCCCGGCTTGTTCGCCTTCCAGAGCGCGAAGTCGCGCGAATCCTCCTTCAACGGGTTCGGCTCCTGCTCCTCGACCTGGTCGGGACGCTGGCCGGAGAGCCGGCCGTACTGGGGGTCGCGCGCGACGCGGAAGTAGACGTCGCCCTCCACCGCATACGCCGCGTCGCGCTCGACCAGCTCCTCGATGAAGCGGACGATCTGCGGGATCGAGTCGGTCGCCTTCGGCATCAGGTCCGGCATGCCGAGGCCGAGGTCGCCTGTGTCCTCGATGTACCACTGCGTCGCGCGCGCGGCCAAGTCGGCGCTCGCGTTCGGCGCAGCCTCGTAGATCTTGTCGTTGACGTCGGTGATGTTGTGCACGAGCGTCGCTGTGTAGCCGCGCTCACGTAGCCAGGTTCGAAGCCACATCCCGAGGACGAACGGCCGCGCGTTGCCGAGGTGCGCGCGCTGATAGACGGTCGGCCCGCAGAAATACATCCGGATCGGGCCCGGCGGCGGCGGCAGCTCCTCGACCCGGCGTGTGAGCGTGTTGTAGAGGCGCATCTCCTCTAGCGTACGGTCCGGCGCACGAGCTCGTCCCGCGGCAGCGCGGCGATCACAGCCGCCAGCTCCGGGCCGCGGGCGCGACCGGTGAGCGCGAGGCGAAGCGACTTGAGGTCGCCGCCGACCGCCTTCAGCTCGCGGACGATCGCGCGCGGCTCGATGCCCGCTTCGACGAGCTCGCGGAAGCGCGTCAGCGTCTCGGCCGCATCGACGTCCACCGGCTCCGGCTCGAGGACGATCTGTGCGTACTCGCGCGCCTCCGCGAGGTCGCGCGCGCCGCGCAGCACCGGCGCGAGCGAGACATCGACGCCGACGCGATCGGCGAGCTCCTGGTCCGAGAGCGCCGCGAGCGCGTCGACCGAGAGCCGGCGCAGGCGGGCGAGGTCGAGGTGGACGTCGTGCTTCGGGATGCCGAGCTCGAGCAGATACGCGTTG
>DASXLN010000297.1:0-1634 GCA_036496165.1 Gaiellaceae bacterium
CGCGGACCCGCCGAGGCGGCAGTGGACGATCTCTCCGGCGCGGAACTTCACCCACGCGAGCTGCATGAAGTCCCACGTCGACAGGTCGGTGGAGATGGGGGCGAGGAGCGACGAGCCGTTGAACGGCAGCGAGAAGAACCGCGTCGGGCTTCCGAGCTTCGAGAGCGTCGCCTGCATGACCGCCTGCTGGTTCTGGCTGCGCTTGAAGTCCGTCCACGACGGGTCGAGCCTGTTCTCCCTGATGCGTGAGTAGATGAGTGCCGTGTGGCCGTCCATGTGCTGCACGCCCTTGTGGAAGCGCCAGCCCTGCCACTGCTGGCAGCGCGTCGACGTCGAGTACGGGCAGTCGAAGCGGTTCGAGAGGATGTTCTCGGGCACGTTGACGTCGATGCCGCCGACCGCGTCGATGAGCGTCTGGAACGAGCTGAAGTCGACGACGACGACGTGGTTGACCGGCAGTTGCGAGCCGAGGAGCTGGTCGACCGTCTGGATCGCGAGCTTCGGGCCGCCGAGCTGCATCGCGCCGTTGATCTTCTGGTAAATGCCGTTGATCGTCACACCGAGATCGCGCGGGATCGCGAGGTACGTGATGCGGTGGCGGCTCGGGTCGGTGCGGAGCAGCATCATCGAGTCCGAGTGCTCGTCCGAGCTTCGTCCCGCCTGCCCGTTCGTCGAGTGGTCGGTGCCGAGCAGGAGGATGTTCGTCGGCGAGTCGAGGATGAGCCCGTTCTGTTTCGTGAGGGCGGACGTCGTCCCCGGCGCGAGGCGCTTGTTCGCGTCCGAGACGCCGCTCGACACCGACAGGTAGCCGGCCGCTCCCCAGATGACGGCGAGCACGATGAGGACGACTAGCGTCACGAGCGTCCAGCGCCTCCACGTCCACGGCTTGCGCCGGCGGCGCACCTTGCCGTCGGACGGCGGCTGCCGGTCGCGCCCGTCGCGTCCGGGCAGCGGCACCTTTCCCTTCTGCCGCCCGCCTCGGTAGACGCGGTACGGCTTCTCTCCGGAGGCGGCCATCCGGCGGGTTACGGTACCCGCTCATCGTGACCGGTACGCATGCGATCGGAGTCGATCTGGGTGGGACGAAGATCCTGGCCGGCGTGGTCACGCGGGACGGCGAGGTGATCAGGCGGCACGAGCGGATGACGTCGCTCGAGTCGCAGGAGGCGCTTGTGGCGGAGCTGGAGACGGCGATCGCCGAGGTGCTGGACGACGACGTCGGGGCGATCGGCCTCGGCGTGCCCGGGCCGCTCGACCTCGTCGGTGGCAAGACGTACGACATGGTCAACCTGCCGTTCCACGACTTCCCGCTCCGCGACCACATGGCGCAGCGATTCGCCCTCCCGGTCGGGCTCGACAACGACGCGAACGCGGCGTCGATCGCGGAGTGGCGCGTCGGCGCCGGCCGCGGCGTCGACGACCTGATCATGCTCACGCTCGGCACCGGCCTCGGCGGCGGCGTCATCTCGAACGGGCGGCCGTTCCGCGGCGCACACGGGGGCGGCGTCGAGCTCGGCCACGTCGTCATCGTCCACGACGGCAGGCCGTGCCAGGGACGGTGCACCGGTCGCGGCCACCTCGAGCCGTACGTCACCGGGCTCGCGGCGACGCGCGCGGCCCAGGATGCGTTCGGG
>DASXLN010000298.1:0-8314 GCA_036496165.1 Gaiellaceae bacterium
CGCGCTCCCGCCGTATGCGTTCGCCGAGGTCGAGCGGCTGAAGCTCGAGCTCCGCCGCGCCGGCGAGGACGTGATCGACCTCGGCTTCGGCAATCCCGACGTCCCGCCGCCCGAGATCGCGGTGGAGAAGCTCCGCGAGGCCGCGCTCATCCCGCGCAACCATCGCTACTCGTCGAGCCGCGGGCTGCCGAACCTCCGCGCTGCCGTGTGCGAGCTGTACCGCGATCGGTACGGCGTCGACCTCGACCCTGAGACCGAGGCGACGATGGCGCTCGGCGCGAAAGAGGGTCTCGTCCATCTCCTCTGGGTGCTGCTCGGCCCCGGCGACGCAGCGCTCGTGCCGAGCCCGAGCTATCCCATCCATCTGTTCGCGCCCGGCTTCGCCGGCGCAACCGTGCAACGCGTGCCGGCGCTCGACTACGTCGCCGGCGTCGAGGAGGCGTGGGCGGCGGCGCAGCCGCGCCCGCGGGTGCTTCTCTGCTCGTTCCCGCACAACCCGACGACCGCGTGCGTCGAGCTGGAGGCGATGCAGCGGCTCGTCGACTTCGCCCGCGAGCGCGAGATGGTGCTCGTGCACGACTTCGCATACGCGGATCTGGCGTTCGACGGCTACCGGCCGCCGTCCATCTTCGAGGCGGACGGCGCGCGCGAGGTCGCGGTCGAGCTGTACTCGCTGACGAAGGGCTTCTCGCTCGCCGGGTGGCGCATCGCGTTCGTGCTCGGCCGCGCCGACGTCGTCGGCGCGCTCGCGCGACTGAAGTCGTACCTCGACTACGGCAGCTTTCAGCCGCTCCAGATCGCGGCGACGGTCGCGCTCCGCGAGGCGCGCGACCAGCCTGCCGAGGCGGCGGCCGTGTACGAGGGGCGGCGCAACGCGCTCTGCGACGGGCTCGCACGCGCGGGCTGGGAGGTGGAGCGGCCGCGCGCGACGATGTTCGTCTGGGCGCAGATCCCGACGGACGAGCCGTCGCAGGCGTTCGCGCTCCGCCTGCTGCGCGAGGCGCACGTCGCTGTCAGCCCGGGCAGCGGCTTCGGCGCGGACGGCGAGGGCTTCGTCCGCTTCGCGCTCGTCGAGAACGAGCAGCGCATCGCGCAGGCCGTGCGCGGCATCCGCCGCGCGATCTGCTAGCGTCGGGTCCGTTCGAGGCGACGCTGCCTTCGTGGGTTTTCAACCGAAGGGAGGCGCGCCGTGAAGATCCTCATCGCCGAAGACGAGACGATCATCCGTCTCGACCTGCGTGCGATTCTCGAGCGGTACGAGTTCACCGTGTGTGCAGAGGCGAAGGACGGCCTCGAGGCGGTCGAGCTCGCCCGGTCGACGCAGCCCGACCTCGCGCTCCTCGACGTCCGCATGCCCCACCTCGACGGGATCGAGGCGGCGCGCCGCATCTACGCCGAGCGCCCGATCCCGATGGTCATGCTCACGGCGTTTCGCGACCGCACGACGGTGGAGAAGGCCGTCGCGGCGGGGGTGTTCGGCTACCTGCTGAAGCCGTTCCGCGAGGGCGACGTCGCGCCCGCGCTCTACGCGGCCGCCGCGCGCCATGCGGAGCTGCTCGCGGCCCGCCGGCGCATCGGCGCGGAGCCTCCGCGGCGGCTCGAGATCACGCTGGCCCAGAAGTGGCCGGTGCGCATCGAGCGCGCCGACGACGGCTCGCTCGACGTGCGGGTGACGCCATGAGAGTTCTCATCGCGGAGGACGAGACACTCATCCGGCTCGACCTGCGCGGGATGCTCGAGAGCGCCGGCCTCGAGGTGTGCGCGGAGGCGAAGGACGGCATCGAGGCGGTCGAGCTCGCCCGCTCGACGAAGCCCGACGTCGCCGTGCTCGACGTGAAGATGCCGCGGCTCGACGGGATCGAGGCGGCGCGGCGGATTCTCGACGACCAGCCGATGCCGGTCGTGATCGTGAGCGCGTTCACTGAGCAGAGCCTCGTGACCCGCGCAGCGGAGGCGGGCGTGTACGGGTATCTCGCGAAGCCCTTCCGGGAGGAGGACGTGCTGCCGGCGATCGCGACGGCGCGGGCACGCTTCGACGAGCTCGCCGAGGTGCGGGACGAGGCCGAGTCGCTCGCCGAGGCGCTCGCGGCGCGGAAGGTGATCGAGCGCGCGAAGGGCCTGCTGATGGAGAGCCAGGGGTTGAGCGAGCAGGACGCGTTCGTCCGCCTGCGCCGCGCGAGCCAGTCGGCGGGCCGGCCGATGCGCGTGATCGCCGAGGCGATCGTCGAGACGCTCGCCTCCTAGTAGAGAACGAGGCGGTCGCGGTGTACGGCCTCCACGCCGCGCGGGCGGCTGCGCAGCTCCACTGCGCCCGCGCCCGCGATGCCCTTGCCGATCGGCGTCCCATCTGACGCTCTGAGCTCGACCGCGTCGCCTTCCTCGAATGCGCCGTCGCATGAGACGACGCCGACCGCGAGGAGACTGCGTCCGCCCGTGAGGATCGCGTCGCGCGCGCCGTCGTCGAGCACGAGGGTCCCCACAGACGGCTTCGCGTGCCGGAGCCAGAGCTTGAACGCGCTCTTCGTCGTCGCGGCCGGCGCGAACGCGGTGCCGCGCGCCTCGCCTGCGGCGATCGCGCGGACGACACCATCGCCGCGGCCGGACGCGATCACCGTCGGGATGCCGGCCTCCGCTGCGAGACGCGCGGCGGCGACCTTGCTCCTCATCCCGCCGCGGCCGAGCGGGCCGCCTATCCCGAGCGCCGCTTCGTCGATTGCGTCCCCGCTCGCGAGCAGCTCCGCGCTCGCGCCGTACACGCCCTCGACCTCGGTGAGGAGCACGAGCAGCCGTGCGCCGAGCAACACCGCCACCTGCGCAGCGAGTGCGTCGTTGTCGCCGAACGTGATCTCGTCGGTCGCCGTCGCGTCGTTCTCGTTCACGACGGGGACGACGCCGAGCCGCAGGAGCTCGTTGAGCGCATTCCGGACGTTGACGTAGCTCGCGCGCTCTGCGAGGTCGCCGGCCGAGAGCAGCACCTGCGCGACCTTCAGCCCGTGCCGTCGAAGCGCCGATTCCCACGCGAGTTGGAGCCGCACCTGCCCCGCCGCCGATGCCGCCTGGAGCTGCGGCGTCGCGCGCGGCCTGCTCGCGAGCCCGAGCACCGGCAGCCCGAGCGCGATCGCCCCCGATGAGACGACGCACACGGGCTCCCCGATCGCGGCGACGTCGGCTGCTCGCGCGGCGAGGACCGAACGGCGGATGCGCCCAGCGCCGTCGGTGACGAGCGACGAGCCGAGCTTGACGACGACGGTCATCGGTGCTGCGTGCCGTCGCCGACGACGCGGAACTGGCGGAGGCAGAGGTCGCGGTAGGTGACCGGCCCGCGCGGGCCCGGGAAGCGGTCGACGCTGATCCCGGTCTCGGGCGTGCCGAGCAGCTCGAATCCGTCGGCGAAGCGCGTCGGCGCGTTCCAGAACGCGGCAGTGCCGCGGTAGCCGGCGAGGAAGCGCTCGGCTGCGTCCTCGTCCTCGGTGACGATCGCGGCGGCGAGCCCGGAGGTCTGCTCGTTCGCGATGCGGACGGCGTCGTCGATGCCGTCGACGCGGCGGAGCGTGATCGTCGCGACCCGGCCGGGCTCGGAGGCCCATTCCCTGCTCGGCGGGAGCTCGCCGTCGACAGCGATGCCGAGCTCGCCGCACACGGCGGTAATCGCGTTTGCGAGCTCCTCTGTGTCTGCGAGCGCGAGGTTGAGCCTGTTGCACACGCCGAGCCGGTCGAGGCTCGCGCGCACGAGCCGCTCGACCATGTTCGCGTCAGCCGCCTGGTGGGCGTAGAGCACCCCGCCGCCCTCCGCGTGCGCGAGCGCGCGGACGCCGTGCTCGGCTGCGATGCGCGCGAGCGCCGCCGTCGACGCGCCGCTTCCGCGCAGGATGACGAGCGGGATCAGCTCCGGAAGGGAGACGAGCGCCTCGGCGCCCTCGCGTCCGGGCGCGCGCACGAGGCCGACGGCGTCGCCGAGCGCCGGGCGGAGGACACGGTCGACGAGCGCCGTCACCGTGCCGAGTGCTGCCGAGCCGGTGCGGAGGACGACGGCGTTGCCGCTCTTCAGCACCTGCGTGGCGACGTCGACGGCGACGTTCGGCCGAGCCTCGAAGTTCGCGCCGACGACGCCGACCGGGATGAGCCGTTCCGAGACGACGAGACCGTTCTCGAGCGTCCACATGCGCACGTTGCGCTCGATCGGCGGCAGCGCGCGCGTCGCGCGCACGCCCTCGGCGATCGTCTCGAGCCGCCGTTCGTCGAGCCGCAGCCGGTCGCGCGCGCCCTCGTCGAGATCCGTTGCCGCATCGAGGTCGGCGGCGTTCGCGGTGAGTACCTCGTCCGCGTTCTCTGCCAGGAGCTCGAGGACGCGGTCGAGGCCTGCGTCGACGCGCTCGTCCGTCAGCTGCGCGAGCGCCTCGCGTGCCACGACGGCCTCGGTGCGGACGAGATCCATTGGAAGACTGTACGCGCCGTCGTTGACCGGTTTGTTCGTGTTGTCCGGCCGGAGCCGCGTGTATCTTCCCCTCCACGCGAACGGCGCAGATGCCGTCGCGGAGGCAGTGTCGCCTCAGGACTCGGACGAGTCCTGGGGCTTTTTTGTTGGACCAACGGAAGGAGTCAGGCAGTGCTCGCGTCGGCCCTGTATCCCTCGTACCTGAACCCGGGCGACAACGCCTGGCAGATGACGGCTGCAACGTTGGTGGGGCTGATGAGCGTTCCCGGCCTCGTCGTCCTCTACGGCGGCGTCATGCAGAAGCGCTGGTCGGTGAACAGCATGATGCTGGCCTTCATCGCCTTCGCGATCATTCTCGTCGAGTGGCTGCTCTACGGCTTCAAGATGGGCTTCGGCAATCCGTGGCACGGGATCTCGAACCATGGGTTCTTCGGCATGTTCGTCGGCCAGCCGGGAAGCGTCCTCTCCCCCCACGATCTGCAGGGGCAGGGGAACATTCCGCTCGTCGGGAAGGTCGACTTTCCGACGTCGACGCTCGCCTACTTCCAGTTGGTGTTCGCGGCGATCACGCCCATCCTCATGCTCGGGTCGGTTCTGGGCCGGGTCAACTTCAAGGCGTGGATCCCGTTCACGCTCCTCTGGGGTAGCTGCATCTACACGGTCAATGCGTTCCTCATCTGGGGCGGCGGCTATTTCGCCCACATGGGCGCGGTCGACTTCTCCGGCGGGTATGTCATCCATCTTTCCGCGGGTGTGTCCGGCTTCATCGCCGCGTGGGTGATCGGACCGCGCCTCGCGCGCGACCGCGAGATCGACGCGCCGAACAACCTGGCGATGGTCGCGGTCGGGGCCGGCCTTCTCTGGCTCGGCTGGAACGGCTTCAACGGCGGCGACCCGTACAACGCCGGCGCAGATGCGGCGTCGGCCGTGCTGAACACGAATCTCGCGACCGCGGTCGCGTTCCTGACGTGGGTCGCGTGCGACTACGCGACGAAGCGCAAGCCCTCGCTACTCGGCAGCGTCAACGGCATGATCGTCGGGCTTGTGGCGATTACGCCCGCCGCCGGCTTCGTCAGCGGCTGGGGCGCGCTCGCCATCGGCGTCATCGCCTCGGTCCTGGTCTACCTCGCCTACAACTACCTCGCGTTGCTGCGGCCGTTCCGCGCGGTCGACGACACGCTCGGCGTCGTCTACACGCACGGCTTCGCCGGGCTCTTCGGCGGCCTGCTGACCGGCCTCCTCGCCGACTCGGCGATGCAGGTCGTCCCAGGCTTCTCTGTCACCGGCGGCATGCATCTGTTGAAATGGCAGGCGCTGACCGCGGTCTGGGTGATCCTGTTCTCCGGCATCGGGACGTTCATCCTGCTGAAGCTCGTGGGCATCTTCGTGCCGTTGCGGATGAGCGAGGCAGACATGGAGATGGGCGACCTTGCCGTGCACGGCCACGAGGTCTATCCGTCCGACATTCCGTCGCTCGCTTTCCCGCACGGGCTTCCGGCCGGTGTGACGATTGCGTCCGGCGAGGCGGCGCCGGTCACGTGACGACGGTCATCGTCTCGTACGACGGCACCGACAACGATCGCGACGCGCTCGCCCTCGGCCGGGTTCTGGCCGGGGCGGGCGCGTCGCTCGAGCTCGCATACGTCAGCCACCTGCGCGAGCCGGAGCCCGACTCGCCGACCGACGTCCCGTTCCACGTCGTCGACAACCCGTCGACGGCTGATGGCCTGCGCGAGCTGGCGGTCTCGCGCGGCGCGGAGGTGATCGTGTTCGGCTCGGAGTACCGCACTGCGGTCGGGCACGTCGACCCCCAGGCGACCGCGCGCCGGCTGCTCGAGGGCGGACCCGTTGCGCTCGCGCTCGCGCCGGCGGGCTACGCCGAGGCGAACCACAAGCCGATCGCGACGATCCGCTCGGTGAGCGAGGACGGCGACCCGTGCACGCTCGAGACGGCGGAGTCGCTCGCGCACAAGCTCGGCGCGGAGGTGGTCGAGCGCGCGGGCGGTGAGGCCGACCTCGTCGTCGTCGGGTCGAAGCCGGGCACGGTGAACGGACGCGTGACGGTGAGCGCGGCCGCTGAATATCTCATCGAGCTCGCGGGCTGCCCCGTGCTCGTCCTCCCCCGAGGCGTCGCGGTGACGTTCTAGATCGTGCCCGCAGAGAGTGAGCGCCTACGGCGGCGCGTGCAGTCGCGCGACCGCTGGTTCATCGGCGCCGCCGCGCTTGCGGCGGCCGCCGTGACGGCGGCGTTCGCGATCACGGCGCATCACCATCCTCCGCCCCCGGGTTGCGTGTCGACGCTCGTCCCCGGCTTCATGGGCGGCGTGACACACACGACGTGCGCCGCGCCCTAGAGGTGCTTTGCGACGGCCTTCGCGAAGACGACGACGTCGGATTTGATCTTCGCGCTCGTGATCGGGTGCGCGTCGGCGTCGAGGAAGATTCCCTGGGCGCTCGCGACCGTGCTGCCCTTGAGCAGCTCGATCGATCCCGTGTGCGCGTCGTAGAACGCGCCGTTGCCGATCCCGGAGACCGTGACCGCGCCGGGGATGTACTTCTTTGCGATCTTGAACGTCGCCGCGCTCTGGCCGGGGGTCACGAACACGACGGCTTCGCCGCTCACGCCGAGGTTCGAGTGCTTCACGGCGAAGTGGCAGGCGGGGACGCCGGCGGCGTCCTCGACCTTGCCGGCGGACACGCTGCCGCCGAACGCTGCCTTCACCTCGGCGGTCGACGCAAGCTTGCACGGTGAAGGCGTGGCCGCGTTTGCGGACGCGGCGAACACCAGCGCGAGCAGCAGTCCCGTCCCCCGAATCACGATCTGATCGTACGCTCGGGGGACGGGCCTGGCTAGAGGGCGTCAGCTCAGCGGCTCGACGACGATGAGCGAGTTGCCGTCCGGGTCACGGAGCCAGAACATGGGCGGGACCGGGCCGCCGTAGCGGGTGACCTCCTCGTCGACGTCCACGCCTGCTGCCTTCAGCGCGGCATGGTCGGCGTCGACGTCGGTCGTGTCGAGGCAGATTCCCGTCTGTGCACCGCCGGCGCTCTGGCCGGGCGGCGGGGGCGCGAGCGCGATGCTCGTCTCGCGTCCGGGGATGAGGACCTCGACCCAGCGCATGTCCGGGCCCATCGGCTCGTCGACGATCTTCTCGAGGCCGAGCGTGCCGACGTAGAAGTCGATCGCGCGGTCCGTGTCGGCGACCGTGACGCATACGCGGCCGACCTTCGTCAGATTGAGCTGTGCAGCAACCTTCGACATCAGATCCTCCTTGGTTGTCTCCGATCCTGCCATTCAGACGGCCGGGGATGCAGAGACTCATCGGTCATTCGAGCCAGGGGAGAATGCTGATCGAGACGAGCGCACGGCCAGCGCCTTCGGGCGCAGCGGTTCGAGGGCGAATCGCACGCACGAGCTCGACGAGGCGCTCACCGAGCTCCGCCGCTTCCTCGGGTGTGAGCTCGACGAGCCAATTCCCGACGACGGCGCTCTCGCGCCACGCCGTCCCAACGTCCCTCGTGACGAAGCGGAGCCGCGCCTTCTCGTCGCGTTCGAAGACGTAGCCGTGCATCCGGGCCGCGATCGCGCGGCCCTCGGGGTCGTCGTCCGTCGGCAGCGGGATGAACGCCGGCGCACGCCGTCGCCACCACCGCTCGCGGCGAGTTCCGAGCTCGGCGGCCTCGACGATGGCCCCGCCGCGCTCGAGCACGCGCAGGTGGTAGCTCATGGAGCCGCTCGACTCGCCGAGGCGCCGGCCGAGCCTCGACGCCGTCGACGGCCCGTCGCCGAGAAGCCCAAGGATCTGGAGGCGGAGCGGGTGGGCCATCGCCCACATCTCGATGCGGGTGGGAGCGGAAGTCTCGGTGATTGCAAAATTC
>DASXLN010000299.1:0-1781 GCA_036496165.1 Gaiellaceae bacterium
GTGATCTCCTCCTCGCCGAGCTTCGTCGTGCGGGCGTCGATCTCGTACTCCTCGATGTGGATCGAGGTGAGCTCGTCGTCCTGCACGAGGCGCTTGGAGAGGATGATCGCGTCCTCGAAGTTGTAGCCCTCCCAGGACATGAAGGCGACCATCAGGTTCTTGCCGAGCGCCATCTCGCCGCGGTCGGTCGAGGACCCGTCGGCCAGGACGTCGCCGGCAGCCACCTTCTGCCCTGCGCTGACGCGCGGCTTGTGGTGGATCAGGGTGCCCTGGTTCGAGCGCATGAACTTCTGCAGCTCGTACTCCTCCTTCTTGCCGTCTTTGCCGACGACCGCGACCTGGTTGGCGTCGACGAACTCGACCGTGCCGGCCGCGCCTGCGAGCAGCACGTCGCCCGTGTCGAGCGCCGCGCGGCGCTCCATGCCAGTGCCGATCAGCGGAGCGTCCGCCTTCAGCAGCGGCACGGCCTGGCGCTGCATGTTCGAGCCCATCAGCGCGCGGTTGGCGTCGTCGTGCTCGAGGAAGGGGATCATCGCCGTCGCGACGGACCAGATCTGCTCGGGCGAGACGTCGATCAGGTCGACGTCCTTGGGGCCGACCGTGACGTACTGGCCCGCCTGCGTGCGGCAGAGGATTTCCGAGCCCTTCAGGCGCCCGGTCTTGGGGTCGACTGGCGTGTTCGCCTGCGCGATCAGGAGCTCCTCTTCCTGCGTTGCGTCGAGGCGGCGGATCTCCTCGGTCACGACGCCGTCCTTGACGACGCGGTAGGGCGTCGTCACGAAGCCGTACTCGGAGACCTCGGCGAACGAGGAGAGCGAGCCGATCAGGCCGATGTTCGGACCCTCGGGGGTCTCGATCGGGCACATGCGCCCGTAGTGGGTGGGGTGCACGTCGCGGACCTCGATCGGCGCGCGCTCGCGCGTGAGCCCGCCCGCGCCGAGCGCCGAGAGGCGGCGCCGGTGGGTGAGGCCGGCCAGCGAGTTCGTCTGGTCCATGAACTGGCTGAGCTGCGACGAGCCGAAGAACTCCTTCAGCGCGGCGACGACGGGCCGGATGTTGATGATCGTCTGCGGGGTGATCGTGTCGGCGTCCTCGGTCGTCAGACGCTCGCGGACGACGCGCTCCATGCGGTAGAGGCCGATGCGGAAGGCCTCCTGGATCAGCTCGCCGACGGTGCGCAGGCGGCGGTTGCCGAAGTGCTCGTACTCGTCGAGGTGCTCGGCGACGGGCTCGCGCGGCATCGCCATCGCCTCGGCGGCGTAGTCCTTGATCTCGACGTCGCCATCCTCGGGCAGGCCGAGCCGCTTCGGCAGTTCGACGAGCTCGCGAACGAGCGCGATGATGTCGTCGTGGGTCAGCGTGCGGGTGTCGATGTCGATGTCGAGACCGAGCCGCGAGTTGAGCTTGTAGCGGCCGACCCGCGTGAGGTCGTAGCGCTTGGGGTCGAAGAACAGCTGGTTGAGCAGCGCACGCGCGTTGTCGACGCTGGGCGGCTCGCCTGGACGCTGCTTCTTGAAGAGCTCGATCAGCGCGCCCTCTTCGGTGCGCGTCGCCTCGGTGTCGGCGTCGATCGTGTTGCGGATGTAGAGCGAGTTGTCGAACAGCCGCAGGATCTCCTCGTCCGACGCGTAGCCCATCGCACGCAGCAGCACCGTGACGGGCAGCTTGCGCTTGCGGTCGATGCGGACGAAGACCTTGCCCTTCTTGTCGATCTCGAGCTCGAGCCACGAGCCGCGAGCGGGCATCAGGTTGGCGATGAAGACCTGCTTCTCGCGGTCCTT
>DASXLN010000300.1:0-10259 GCA_036496165.1 Gaiellaceae bacterium
CCGACCGGCTCTCCGTCTACGAGGGAACACTCGCCGGCGAGCTCGAGCGCGGCTCAGCCGTGCTCGAAGAGGCGCGGCGAGGTGCCGCCCGCTTCGCCGCCGGCGAAGGGCGGCACGGCGGCTAACGCGTCGGCAGGTCGAGCGTCACGCCCGCCCATGCGATCGCCGAGGGCTCGTTGTCGGAGCGGAGGTACGGAGCGTCATTCTGCGTCACCTGGAGGACGATCGTGTCGCCGGCCGGGAACACCCAGTCGTTGCCGTAGAGAGACGTCTTCAGGATCCCGATGGCGGGATCCCCAGCGGCCGTCGACAGCCGGTACTCGCCGCGGGTGACGAGCGTCTTCGAGCCGTCCGGCCGCTGGTCCCAGAGCTTGAACGCGACCGTCGCGTCCTGACCGGTGAGCGTGTACGGCAGCTGCACCGTCGGCAGGCCGAGCAGGTGCTCGCCGGTCGACGGGAACGAGTAGTACGCCGCGCCGGGGTCGGTGGTGCTCGCGTTCTCCGTGAGGCAGCCGCTGTTCGCGATCGGATCGCTCGCGAGCCCATCTGCGGCGTTCGGATCGACCGAGGACGTCGTCGCCGCCGTGGTCGACGTGAGCGTCACGCTCGAGCGCGCGAGCGAGCCCCATTGTCCGGCGATCGGGGCCGGCTCGTTCGTCCCGCTGCACTCCGTCTGGAACGAGTACGCCTGCATCGCCGGCGCGACGCTCTTCCGTCCGAGGACGTGCGCCTCGAGGAACCGGTACGCGAGCGTGTTGATGGGCTGCCATTGCCACGACGGGTTCTGCGCGTTCGAGTGGCCGACGTCGGCGAACACCATCTGGATCGGGTAGCTCGGATCGGCGGCCTGCAGCTTGCGGAACAGCTGGAGCGTCTGCACCGCCGGGAACAGCGGATCGGTCCAGCCCTGGATCGACAGCACCGGCACCGGCCGCACCGCGCCTGCCCTCAGGGCGGCGAAGTAGTCGGTCGCGTCGTACGCCGACCGGTACGTGTACGAGTCGACGATCTGCTGGAGCCGCGGATCGGTGCTCGTGTCGTACGGCTCGCCCTGCTGGATGCGTTGGAGCTGCTCGTCGAGGTTCGTCCCAGGGTCGAGCGGGTTCTCGTCGTAGCGGCCGTTCGCCTCGGCCCGGCCCACGGCGTACAGCCCGTCGTCGTAACTCTCCTTCGCGATCCCGAACGGCGCGGTGTGCGGCGCGGACTGGTCGACGGCAGCGGTGGCACGGCCGTTCGGCGACAGGGAGTCGAGGAGATCGCTCCACCCGTATTTCGGCACGCTCGCGGCGAGCTGGAGTGTCACGCCGTTCGGGCTCTGCCACGGCAGCGACGTCGCGAGCAGCCACGTCTGACCGCCGCCGTACGAGTCGCCGGTCGAGGCCAGCTCCTTCGGATCGGCGATGCCGGCGTCCACCAGCTTGCCCAGCAGGATCTGGGAGTCGCGGGTCTCGAACCGCCGGTCGGCGAGGTGCGTGTAGCCGTTCGGCGTGCAGTTCGCGTCCTGGTCGGTCATGCCGCAGGACTGCTGGAAGCCACGCGCGGTGTAGTTGACGACGACCCATCCCTGGGATACGAACGACACGTTGTTCCACTGCCACGTATCGGCGCCGTTGCCCGCCGCCGTGTCGGCTTCCCAGTAGGTCTTGTCCTGGGACCACCCGTGGAGCATCACGAGTGTCTGGCGGGGTCGCGTCGCGTCGAGCGGGATGGAGAGGTCGGTGTCGAGGCCGATGCCGTCGAAGCTCGGGATCTCGCCGGAGCACTTCATGTACGAGACGTTGTCCGAGGTGGTGACCTTCGAGCACGAGATACCGAGCGTGCTCGCGGCGAGCTGCGCGAGCGTCGGCGGGGCCTTGGCCTGCGCGCCCGCCGCGAGTGCGAGGAAGACGACCAGGGCGAGCAGCTTCGAGGCACGCGACAGCATCGCCGCTGGCGAGTACCCGCGCCGCACGAATAGAACACGTCGTCTACTGCGAGAGGAGCTTCACTGCCTGGCGCTCGGGCGGGATCCTGACGACGCGCCAGGCGAGCCCGCACTTCTCGAGCCCGCGGATCAGCCAGCCGCCGGGATCGATCTCGAAGCGCCGAAGACCGTGGAAGGCCGACGACGGGAAGGCGTGGTGGTTGTGGTGCCAGGACTCCCCGAACGAGAGCCACGACAGCCACCAGACGTTCCGTGACTCGTCCGAGACGGAGAAGCGCCGGCGTCCCCAGTAGTGACAGATCGAATTGATCGACCAGGTCACGTGATGGAGGAGGAGGATGCGGATCGCGCCGCCCCACACCATGCCGGCGAGGAATCCGTACCGGCCGCCGATCCATGCCCAACCGACGAGGCCCGGAACGAGCACCGAGAGGAGAACGATCGGGGCGAAGAGCGCGGCGATGATGCGAAGGCCGCGATCGTCGATCAGATCGGGCGCGTACCGCCGACGGTCGGCAACTGCGTCACCGTCGAACAACCAGCCGGTGTGCGCATGCCAGAGCCCCTTGACGCTCGCGACGAATCCCTCGCCGTGACCGGCGTGCGGGCTGTGGGGGTCGCCGGTTCGATCCGAGAACTGATGGTGCTTGCGGTGATTCGCGACCCAGCTCACGACGTTGCCCTGAACGGCGAACTGGCCGCAGATCGCAAACGCGTAGCGAACGACTCGGAACGTCTGGAACGACCGGTGCGTGAACAGCCGGTGATACCCAACGGTGATGCCCAGACCGGCAAGGACATAGCCGACGAGCAGGATCGTCAGCTCCTTGACGCCGACCATCCGATCCCAGAGCAGGGCGATCGCGATCCCGAGACCGACCAGAGGAAGAGTCGTCCCTACGAGATTCGCCAGCTTCCGGGCAAGGCTCATCGTGGAACACCGTACCGACGCTACGGTGCCTCTGGCATATGTCTGAGTTTTCGGGGTCGTTCACACGTCGCGTCGTCATCACGGGCATGGGTGCGGTCACCCCGCTCGCTCCCGACATGGAGACGACCTGGCAGCGCCTGCTCCGGGGCGAAGGGAGCTGCGGCCCGATCACCTCATTCGCGTCGCGGGACCACCCCGTTCGCATCGGCTGCGAGGCGTCGGACTTCGAGCCGGAGCTCTGGATCGACCGGCGCACCCTGCGCCGGACCGATCGCTTCGCGCAGTTCGCCATCGCGGCGGCGCGGATGGCCGAGCGCGACGCGGGCATCGACATCGCCCTCGAGCCCGACCGGGTCGGCGCCTCGATCGCGACCGCCCAGGGCGGCGTGGCGAGCCTCGCCGAATGCTGCGCGGGCGCCGCGGACGCGCGCATCCATCCGACGACGGTGACGGCATTCATGCCGAACATGGCGGCGGGTTGGGTGTCGATGGAGCTCGGAGCTCGAGGCCCGGTCGGCGCACCGTGCACGGCCTGCGCCGCGTCCGCCATGGCGATCGGCGAGGGCTACGACTCGATCCGTCTCGGCCGCGCCGAAGTGATGCTCTGCGGCGGCAGCGAGGCCGGGATCACCCCGCTCGCCATGGCCGGCTTCGCTGCGATGCGCGCGCTGTCGCGCCGCAACGACGACCCCGCGCGTGCGAGCCGGCCGTTCGACGCCGAGCGCGACGGCTTCGTCATGGGAGAAGGTGCCGCAGTTCTCGTCCTCGAGGAGCTCGAGCACGCGCAGAGCCGTGGAGCGACCATCTACGCCGAGATCGCGGGCTTCGGCGTGAGCTCCGACGCGTACCACATGACCGAGCCGGACCCGGACGGCGCCGGCCAGGCGCGCGCGGTCCGGCTCGCGCTCGACGAAGCCGGGCTCCAGACGTCGGACGTCGACTACATCAACGCGCACGCAAGCTCGACCGGGCTCGGAGACGCGACCGAGACGGCGGCGATCAAGCGAGCCCTCGGCGAGGAGAAGGCGCGCGCCGTCCCGATCTCGTCGATCAAGGGCGCAACCGGCCACTGCCTCGGTGCCGCCGGCGCGATCGAGGCGGCCGTCACGACCCTCGCGCTCCGCGACCAGGTGCTCCCGCCGACGATCAACTACGACTCGCCGGATCCGGCCTGCGACCTCGACTACATCCCAGAGACCGCCCGCCCGCACACGGTCGACGTCGCGCTCAGCAACAGCTTCGGCTTCGGCGGCCACAACGCCGTGATCGCGCTCGAACGGTTCGGGAGCGGCCGGCTACCTGCCGACCGCTCCCGCGATTCGGATCAGTAGCCCTGCTCTTCCTCGACGACCGTGCGCCGGGCGCCGGTGGGTGCCGGGCCGTCCGCGACCGTCGTGCGGCGCCGCGAGAAATACCCGGGACCGGCCCACGACGACCAGAAGATCATCGACAGCAGCAGGCCGATGATGCCGACGACCAGCAGGATGTAGCCGACCGTGTGCACGTTGAAGCCGCTCGTGCTCACATGGACCGCCCACGCAAGGATGGCGCCGACGGCGATGAGGATAATGCTCACTCCTGTTCCCATGGATCCACTCCTCCGCTCCGTTTGATGCCGCGGACGAAAAACGGCCGGGAACCGACTTTGGTTACGTCTCCGTTCTAGAGCGGAGACATGGAAGGCTCGAGAAGATGGCGCGGTCCGCTCAGCGGGCTCCCGCGGTGGCAGAAATGGCTGCTCTCGACCCTCGTGGTCGCCGCCGCGGTCGTCGGGACGGTGGCGGTCGAGATCCACCGCAACGGCGCGTATTTCTTCGTCTCCTGCAACATCGACACGCTGCAGCCGCACGGCGTCGGTCGCGCGTCCTTCATCTACTCGGCCGACGGCGTGCGGTTCGCGACGATCGGTGCGGCGGCGATCAAGCAGCCGGTCCCGCTCGGCAAGATCGACCCCAAGCTCGCGAAGGCGACGGTCGACGTCGAGGATCGCCGCTTCTACCACGAGGGCGGGACCGACTGGGTCGGCATGATCCGCGCGACGCTCGCCGACATCTCGTCGGCGAGCCTCGGTCAGGGCGGATCGACCCTGACGCAGCAGCTCGTCCGCAACCTCTATCTCAGCCCGAAGCGCACGATCGCGCGCAAGCTCGAAGAAGGCTGCCTCGCCGATCAGCTCGCCCGGCGATGGAGCAAGCAACGCGTGCTCGACACGTACCTCAACACCGTCTTCTACGGGCAGGAGGCATACGGCGTGCAGGCGGCGGCGATGACGTACTTCTCCCGGCCGGCGGCGCACCTGACGCTCGCGCAGGCCGCGCTCCTCGCCGGGCTCCCGCAGGCGCCGAGCGCCTACGACCCGTTTCGCGACGCGGAGGCGGCGAAGACGCGGCGACACCAGGTGCTCCAGGCGATGCTCGCTGCAGGCGACATCGACCACGCCGCCTACCGCGACGCAGACCGGTCGCCGCTCGGACTGAAGCCGAGCGCGATGCTGCAACAGCAGCCCGAATCGTTCTTCGTCAACTACGTCTACTCGCAACTCGTCGACCGGTACGGTGCCGCGGCGGTGCGTCAGGGAGGCCTCGCCGTCCACACGACGCTCAAGTGGCATTGGCAGAGGGCCGCGGAGCGCGCGATCCATGCGACGCTGAACCGTCCGCACGATCCTGCAGCAGCGCTCGTCTCGATCGACCCGGCGACCGGCGCGGTGCGGACCATGGCGTCGGTCGTCCCCGGCAAGCCGAGCTATCAGTTCAACCTCGCCGTCCAGGGCCGGCGCCAGGCCGGCTCGAGTTTCAAGCTCTTCGTCCTGACCGACGCGATCCTGCGGGGCATCAACCCGTTCACGACCACGTATCTGTCGGCGCCGTTCCGAGGACCGTCGAACAATCCGTTCCTCATCCAGACCGACACGCACACGTACACCGGACGCACACCGATCGACCAGGCGACCGCGCAGTCCGACAACACTGTCTTCGTCCGCCTCACGCTCGATCTCGGCCCGCCGGATGTCGCAGCCCTCGCGCATCGCATGGGCGTCCGCTCCGACCTGCGCGCAGTGCCGACAATCGGCCTCGGCGTCAATCCCGTGTCGCCTTTCGAGATGGCGTCCGCCTACGCGACGATCGCCGACCACGGCGTCTATCACCAGCCGTACGCGATCTCGTCCGTGAGCTTCCCGGACGGGCGCACCGACCGCAGCTGGCGGCCGAGCAACGGCCACCAGGCGATTCCCGACGCAGTCGCGTACGAGGTCACCCGCGTCCTGGAAGAAGTCATCGCGCACGGCACGGGGAAGGCTGCGGCGATCGGTCGTCCGGCCGCCGGCAAGACGGGCACCACGGAGTCGCTCGCGGACGCGTGGTTCGACGGATACTCGCCCACGCTCGCAGCCGCGGTGTGGGTCGGCTACCCGCAGGCGCGCGTGCCGATGAAGAACGTCCACGGAATCCAGGTCTTCGGCGGAACGTTTCCCGCCGAGATCTGGCGCAGCTACATGTCGGCGGCGCTGCGCGGCGACCGACAGCTCGCGTTCGTCAAGTCAGGCGGGACCGTTCACTGGCAGAAGTGGTGTGGCCGTTTCCAGTACGCCCGCAACTACACGGACGCCCGGGCGACGAACAGCTGCGTCAAGACGACCACCACCATGAAGACGAAGACCACGCGGACCGGCCGCACGACGACGACGCGCGCAACGACGACGTCCACGACGTTCACCACCATGACGACTCGGACTCATCCGACGACGACCGCGCCCTCCCCGCCGCCTCCGACGACGACGGAACAGACGACGACCCAGCCGGCCACGACGACGACCACGGCCACAACCACATCGCCGACGGTAACTACAGGGACAACGACGACGACCGGCGGTTGATCAGCCGGCCTGCTGAAGCTCCGGAGCGGCGTGCTCCTCGTGCAGAAGCAGGCCGGGCCGCGTCTCGTTGTACTTCTCGAGCGTCAACGCGACGGTGCGGCGGCACATCGGGTCGCCGCACTCGCAGACGAAGCCGATCAGGCGGGCCGCGTCCGTCCCGAAGACGCGCGCGCGAAACACGTTGACATCCATCAGCTCCTCCACGTCATGCACCCGGTCAGCTGGTTGTTACCAATACGACCAGGGTTTGAAACGCAGGAGCGCTAGACCGTGCGAGCGCCCAAGCCCTCGCCGGCACGGCGTGACATAGTCGACCGATGCGGCGCGGCGTCATCGCCATCGTGCTCGTCGGGCTCCTTGCCGCGGCCGGCTCGGCTGCCGGCAAGCCGGCGCCGAAGCCGAATCGTCCGCCGAAGCTGACGCCGATCTCGGCAACCTTCGTTCCGCAGGCCTTCTCGACGACCTACGTCGCGAAGGCGACCGATCCGGACGGCGACGCCCTCACGTACACGTGGTCGCTCAAGCCGCCCAAGGCGGATCCCGGATGCGCCTCGTTCGCGAGCGGGCCGGCGACGCAGGCCGTCTGGCACCACGGCGACCAGGACGGATGCAACCACCAGATCTACTACGCGCGCGGCCATCCAGGGATCGTCACGCTGAAGGTCACGGACGGCACGTTCACCTGCACCGAGACGTACTTCGGCACGCTCAGCGGCCAGGGTCGCTTCGCCGAATGCAAGCGCGACAAGAAGCCGAAGCCCGCGGGCGGCGGCAAGGGTGGCGGAGGCGGAGGAGGAGGAGGCGGCGGCGGCGGCGGCGGAGGCGGAGGCGGCGGCGGTGCGGGCGGCGGTGGAGGCGGCGGTGCCGGCGGCGGCGGCGGTGGAGGCGGCGGTGCCGGCGGCCAGACGTCCTCGAAGGTGAAGCTGAGCGCGAAGCCCGATACCGGGAAGCCGCCGCTTGCGGTCACCTTCACGATCAAGTCGCCGAAGGCGATCGGGTGGAGGATCGATTTCGGCGACGGCAAATCGCAGGGCGCGCAGGGCGCTCCGCCGAAGACGCTTGCCCACACCTACACGCTCGAAGGCGACTTCAAGGCGATCCTGCGCGTCATCACCGACCCGGTGACGTCCTACGTCGGCGCGACGAACGTCATGGTCCACCTCAAGCAGCTCGTCGGCCTGACCGTGCAGCCGGCGTCGGGCAAGTCGCCGCTCAAGGTCACCTTCTCGCTCGAGACGAGCGTCAAGAGCCCGGTGCAGTGGTCACTCGACTTCGGCGACGGGACGCAGCCCGCGGGCGGCGCCGGCGCGCCTCCCGACACCGTCTCGCACACCTACGCGAAAGACGGGGGCTACAAGGCGACGCTCGCGATCAAGCCCGGCGCGTTGTCGCTGCTCGCGACCTTCGCGGCCGTGACCGTCGGGGGCGGGACGCCGCCCGTCCTCGCGGTGAAGCCGAAGCCCGCGTCCGGGAAGGCACCCCTCAAGGTCACGTTCACAACGACGGTCAACGTCCCGCCGGCGGTGGTCTCCTGGCAGATCCTCTTCGGCGACGGCCAGACCGCGAGCGGGGCGGGGAAGCCGCCGGCGACGATCGCGCACACGTATGCGAAGAAGGGCACCTACAAGGTCACCCTCAATGTCGCCCAGCAGCAGCAGTACGGCGGGGTCGAATACACGACCTCCGGAAGCGTGGCCGCCACCGGCTGATTTGCATAACAGCCGACTTATTGCATAATATGCCGAGATGCATTCGGCAGCCATCCTCGGTGCGTCCGGCTACTCCGGCCAGGAAACGCTTGACCGCGTCCTCCGCCACCCCGACCTCGAGGTGGTCGCGCTCGGCTCCGACTCTCTCGCGGGCGAGTCCGCCTCCGCCCTCGACCTCCGGCTGAACGGCTCGCTGCCGCGCTTCGTCCCGAACGACGATGCACTCGCAGCCGGTGCCGACGTCCTCTTCCTCTGTCTCGGCAACGAGCGCGCGGCGGCCGTCGAGCCGCCCGCCGACACGGTCGTCGTCGACCTGTCCGGCGCGCATCGCCTTGCCGACCCCGAACTCGCCCGCGCCTGGTACGCGGTCGCGCCCGGCGCGTGGAGCTACGGCCTGCCCGAGCTCTACGCGCCGGAGGGGAACCTCATCGCCAACCCCGGCTGCTACGCGACGGCCGCGCTGCTCGCGCTCGCGCCGCTTGCGGACGACGTCGATCCCGCCGGTGTCGTCGTCGACGCGAAGTCGGGCGTCTCCGGCGCCGGCCGCGAGCTGAAGGAGAGCTCGCACGCCGGCTTCGTCCTCGAGAACCTCTCGCCCTACGCGGTCGGCGCACACCGGCACGCGCCCGAGATCGCGCAGCAACTCGGCTTTCCCGTCTGCTTCGTCCCGCACCTCCTGCCGGTGAAGCGCGGACTGCTTGCGACCTGTTACGTCCACACCGACGCGAACGTGCGCGCGCTGCTCGAGGCTGCGTACGCGGACAGCCCCGTTGTGCGCGTTCTGCCGGCAGGAACGACGCCCGAGCTCGCGCGCGTGCAGGGAACCGATGCCGCCGAGATCGGCATCTTCACCGACGGCGCGACCGGGACGGCGATCGTCATCTGCGCGCTCGACAACCTCGGCAAGGGCGCGGCCGGCCAGGCGGTGCAGAACGCGAACGTCGCGCTCGGGCTCGACGAGACGGCGGGGCTCGTGCTGCAGGGAATCCTCGTATGAGCATCACCGCCGCCAAGGGCTTCGCCGCCGGCGCCGTGCATGCCGGCATCCGCAAGGAGAAGCTCGACCTCGCGCTCGTGCACTCGCTCGTGCCGGCGACCGGGGCGGGCATGTTCACGGTCAACCGCGTGCAGGCCGCTCCCGTCGTCGTCTCGCGCGAGCACCTCGAGCTCGCGCAGCCGCAGGCGATCGTCGCCAACTCGGGCGTCGCGAACGCAGCGACCGGCGCGGCGGGGATCGACGCCGCGCGCGTCAGCGCGAAGGCGGCGGGCGCGAAGCTCGGCGTCGCGCCCGAGCAGGTGCTCGTCCTCTCGACCGGCGTCATCGGCCAGCCGCTGCCGGTCGACCGGGTCGTCGCAGGCATCACGCGCATCGTCATGCGCGGCGACGGCGGCGCGGCCGCGGCCGAGGCGATCCTCACGACCGACACGCACGCGAAGACCGCAGTCGCGCACGGCGCGGGCTTCACCGTCGGTGGGATGGCGAAGGGCTCGGGGATGATCCATCCGAACCTCGCGACCATGCTGGCCGTGATCACGACGGACTACCCACTCGGCCCGGGCGAGGCGCTCGAGCTCCTCCGGCCCGCCGTCGACGTCAGCTTCAACTCGATCTCCGTCGACGGCGAATGCTCGACCAACGACGCCGTCGTGCTCCTCGCCTCGGGCGCGTCGAACGTGCAACGCACGCCGGCGACCGACGAGGCATTCGTCGTCGCTCTCCGCAAGGTCTGCGCCGATCTCTCGCACCAGATCGTTGCCGACGGTGAAGGCGCGACGCTGCTCGCCGAGATCTCCGTCAGCGGCGCCGCTGATGCAGCC
>DASXLN010000301.1:0-3728 GCA_036496165.1 Gaiellaceae bacterium
AAGACGACCGACGCCGGCAAGCTCGCGCTGCTCCTGCAGAAGGACGGACGGAAGCCGGCGCTCGTCGCCGCCGACCTGCAGCGGCCGGCCGCGATCGGGCAGCTCGTGCAGCTCGGCGCGCAGGTCGGGGTCCCGGTCTACGCAGACGAGCGCAGCGACCCGGTGAAGGCGGTGCGCGACGGGATCGAGCGCGCCAAGGCCGACGGCCGCGACGTCGTCATCCTCGACACCGCCGGCCGCCTGCATGTCGACGAGGCGCTGATGGACGAGCTCGCCGCCGTCCGCCGCGAGGCGAAGCCGACGAACGTCCTCCTCGTCCTCGACGCGATGACGGGGCAGGAGGCGGTGAACGTCGCCAAGGCATTCCAGGAGCGCATCGACTTCGACGGCGTCGTCATGACGAAGCTCGACGGCGACGCGCGCGGCGGCGCGGCGCTCTCGGTGAAGGCTGTCACCGGGCGGCCGATCAAGCTCGCGTCGGTCGGCGAGAAGCTCGACGCGCTCGAGTGGTTCCATCCCGACCGGATGGCGTCGCGCATCCTCGGCATGGGCGACGTGCTCACGCTCATCGAGCGCGCCGAGGCCGCGGTCGCCGACGACGAGAAGGAAGAGCTCGAGCGCCGCATGATGAAGGGCGAGTTCTCCTTCGACGATTTCCTCAAGAGCTACAAGATGCTGCGCCGCATGGGGCCGCTGCAGGGCGTCATGAAGATGATCCCGGGGCTCGGCAAGCAGATGGAGGGCCTCGACCAGGTCGACGAGCGGCAGATGGCGCGCGTCGAGGCGATCATCCTCTCGATGACGCCGCACGAACGGCGCGTCCCGCATGCCATCGACGGGTCGAGGCGGAAGCGGATCGCGGCCGGCAGCGGCACGACGGTCACCCAGGTGAACCAGCTGCTCGAGGCGCGAAAGCAGATGGCGAAGATGATGAAGATGATGGGATCGGGCAAGATGCCGCAGATCCCTGGAGCGGCTGCGGGCGCCAAGCCCCGGCCGAGTGCGACACGCAAGGCATCCAGCAAGCGAAAGAAGAAAGCGAGAAGGTGATTCGATGGCAGTGAAGTTGAGGTTGACGCGGGTCGGGTCGAAGAAGAACCCGATCTACCGCGTCGTCGCCGCCGACACGCGGTCGCCGCGTGACGGCAAGTTCATCGAGATCGTCGGCCGGTACAACCCGCAGTCGGAGCCGTCCCTCATCGAGTTCGACGAGGAGAAGGTCCGCGGCTGGCTGCAGAAGGGTGCACAGCCGACGGATCCCGTCGCCAAGCTTTTGAAGGCGAAGGGCATTTCCTAGCGTGGACGAGCTGCTCGCCGAGTTGGCGCGGCGGCTCGTCGACGAGCCCGACGCCGTGCGCGTCGAGCAGGTCGAGGGCGACGACGGGTCGCTCGTCCTTCGCCTGCACGTCGCCGAGGCCGACGTCGGCAAGGTGATCGGAAGGCAGGGTCGCATCGCGCGGGCGCTGCGCGCGGTTGTGCGGGCCGGCGGCCCGAATGCGGGGCGCCGGCTGCATCTCGAGATCGTCGGGTGATCGCCACCCTCTACGACATCCACGGGAATCTCCGCGCACTGGAGGCCGTGCTCGCAGAGGTTCCGGACGAGGCGACGATCGTCGTCGGCGCCGACGTCTGCTTCGCCGGCCCGCAGCCATCCGAGGCGCTCGAGCGGCTGCGCGGGCTCGGCGACCGGATCGTCTGGGTGCGCGGCAACACCGATCGCACGATCACGACCGAGTCGGGACTCAGCGACGAGCAGGTCGCGTTCCTCCAGGCGCTGCCCCCGACGCAGCAGATCGACCGCGTCCTCTACGTCCACGCTTCGCCGCGGAACGACATGGACGTCTTCACCGAGCGCACGCCCGAGGAGCGCATCGCATTTCTCTTCGAGGACGTCGACGCCGACGTCGTCGTCTGCGGTCACACGCACATGCAGTTCGAGCGCACGATCGGTGGCAAGCGCGTGATCAACTCCGGCAGCGTCGGCGCGCCGTTCGAGGAGAAGCCGGGCGCGTACTGGACGCTCGACCTCGTGCCCCGCTGCACGCCATACGACGGTGCGCAGCTCGAGGGCGCGCGCGCCGAGATGCTCGCCAAGTACACCGAGATTGGACTCTGACCTCGTCCCGGTCGGCCGGGTCGGCCGGCCGCACGGCATCGACGGCGCCTTCTTCGTCGAGGGGCCGAGCGACCGCCCCGGCACGTTCGCCGTCGGGGCCGCCCTCTGGGTCGGCGGCAAGCCGGCGAAGGTCGTCCTCGCCCGCCGCGGGGGCGGCAACCGCCCCGTGATCCGTCTCGACCGGCCGGCCGAGCGCGGGGCGATCCTCGCCGTCCCGCGGGCCGACCTGCCCGCACTCGGCGAGGACGAGTACTACGCGTTCCAGCTCGTCGGCCTCGCGGTCGAGGAGGAGGGGGGCCGGTTCCTGGGCCGGGTCGCGGACGTGGTCGATTACCCTGCCAACGACGTGCTCGAGCTCGATTCGGGCCTGTCCCTGCCGCTCGTCGGAGCCTGCGTGCGGTCGGTTGACCTCGAGGGTGGGCGGATCGTCGTTTCGCCAGGCTTCGCACCGCCGGAATGAGAGTCGACGTCTTCACCCTCGTCCCGCACGCGTTCGCCTGGCTCACGGAGCAGCGGCCGATCGCAGGCGTGCTCGGCGGCGAGCTCGAGCTGCGCCTCTTCAACTACCGGGACACGACGCCGCTCCGCGCCGGCCAGGTTGACGACGAGCCGTACGGCGGCGGCGCCGGGATGGTGCTCCGCGTCGACGTCGTCGCGGCCGCCCTCGAGGCGGCGTACGGCGCAGAGCCGCCGCAGCGGATCGTCGCGCTCACGCCGCAAGGGCGTCCGCTGACGCAGGCGATCGTCGAGGAGCTGGCCGTCGAGGAGGAGCTGACGCTCCTCTCGTCGCGGTTCGAGGGCTTCGACGAGCGCATCGTCCGGCACCTCGCGACCGATGCGATCTCGATCGGCCCGTACGTCCTCTCGAACGGGGAGCTGCCGGCGATGGTGCTCCTCGACGCGATCGTCCGCCGCCTGCCCGGCGCGCTGGCGGAGGGCTCCGGCGAGTTCGAGAGCTTCTCGGCCGAGCTCGGCGGCGCGCTCGAGTACCCGCACTACACGCGGCCGCCCGACTTCCGCGGCTGGACGGTGCCCGACGTGCTCCTCTCCGGCGACCACGGCCGCATCGACGCCTGGCGAAGGGACAACGTGCGGTGATGCGGGACCCGCTCGGCCGCCTCTTCCCGAACCTGTCGCGGCCCGTCCGCGTCGCCCTCGACTGGGTGATGACGATCGCGGGGGCGATCCTCATCGTCCTCGCCCTCAAGGCCTGGGTGGTCAACCCGTACCGGATCCCGTCCTCGTCGATGGAGCCGACCCTCCATTGCGCCCGCCCGGCGCCCGGCTGTGAGGCCGGCTTCAGCGACCGCGTCCTCGCCTGCCGGGTCTGTCTGGACGTCTCCAGCCCGCATCGGAACCAGATCATCGTCTTCGAGACGCCGCCGCTCGCCCTCGTGAAATGCGGGGCCGGCGGCACCTTCGTCAAGCGGCTGATCGGCCTCCCCGGGGAGACCGTGAAGGAGGACAAGAAGGGCAACATCTGGATCGAGCCGCCGCGGGCGGACACGTTCTACGAGCTGAAGGAGCCCTTCGTCCAGGCCGCCAGGCGCCTGGCCGACACGGTCCACTTCGGGCACGTCTGGCACGTGCCGTTAGGCACGTACTTCTTCAT
>DASXLN010000302.1:0-2246 GCA_036496165.1 Gaiellaceae bacterium
CCTCGAACACCAACTTCTCCGACGCCGAATCCAATCCCGAAGTCGGCTCGTCGAGGATGAGCAGCGGCGTATTGCGCACGACTGCGCGCGCGATCGCGATGCGCTGCCGCTGTCCGCCCGAGAGCGTGATCCCGCGCTCGCCGATCACGGTGTCGTAGCCGCTCGGGAGGCGTTCGATGAACTCGTGGGCCTGCGCCGCGCGAGCTGCCCGCTCGACCTCTTCCTGCGGCAGATCGCCGCGACCGAAGGCGATGTTGTCGCGGACCGACGCCGAGAAGAGGAACGGATCCTGGGAGATGACGCCGATCTCGTGCCGGAGCGAGGCGATCGTCACGTCGCGCACGTCGGCCCCGTCGAGGGTGACCCGGCCGCTCGTGGCGTCGTAGAAGCGCGGCACGAGCGCCGTGAGCGTCGTCTTGCCCGAGCCGGTGTGCCCGATGAGCGCGACCGTCCTGCCGGGCGCGATGTCGAGGTCGATGCCGCGCAGCACCGGCCGGTCGGGGAGGTACTCGAAGGAGACGTTCTCGAAGCGAATCGCCCCGGGCCCCGGCGGGAGCGGGACGGCGTCCGGTGCATCCGCGATCTCCTCCGGCTCGTCGATGATCTCGAAGATCCGCTCGCCGGCCGCCGTTGCGCGCTGTGCCTGGCCGATCCACATCCCGAGCGCGCGCAGCGGCACGACGAGCATGCCGAGGTAGAGGTTGAACGAGACGAAGCTGCCCGGCGAAAGCGAGCTGTCGGCGACCATGCGCGCTCCTGCGAGGAGCACGAACGCCTGCGCGAGCAAGGGCACGAACGAGATGAGCGGCACGTAGGTGGCGCGCTGGCGATTCGCCCGGAGCGTCTGCTGGAACACCGCCTCCGAGCGCCGCGTGAACTTCGCTTCCTCGGCGGGCTCTTGCGCGAACGCCTTGACGACGTGAACGACGACGATGTTCTCCTCCGCGACGGTCGCGACGTCGGCGAGCCTCTGCTGCACGTCACGGAGAGTCGGATGCGCGATGTGGCTGTAGCGGTACGCGAGCGCGACGAGGAGCGGTGTCACGGCGAGCACGATGAGCGCGAGCTTCCACTGGACGAAGAAGAGGACGACGGTCACCGAGACCACCGTCAGGACGTTCTGGAAGAAGAAGATGAGGCCGTATCCGAGGAAGAAGCGAACGCCCTGCAGGTCGACTGTCGCGCGAGACATCAGCTGGCCGGTTTGATGGCGGTCGTAGAAGCCGAAGGAGAGCCGGACCATGTGCGCGTAGAGGCCGCTCCGCATGTCCATCTCGACGTCGAGCGCCTGACGCCCCGAGATCAGTCGGCGGCCGCCCATCAGCACGGCGCGCACGATGCCGAGCACGACGATCTCGATCACCGAGATCCAGAGACGGCGGGTGTCGTGGGCGAGGAGCGCCTGGTCGATCACGCCCTTTCCCGTCACCCAGACGAGCGCGATCTGCGCGGCCTGTGAGCCGACGGCGAGGATGATCGAGACGACGAGCCCGACGCGGTACGGCCGCAGGAATCCAAGCAGCCGCACGAACGTCGCGCGGTACGGGACAGCGCTCACCGAGGCAGGGTATCGACGGCTACAGCGTGCGCAGCTCGGCGTGGACGAGCGCAAGCGCAGCGTCGAGCCGTTTCCGGTTGGCGGGCACGTTCGGCCAGCTGCTTGCGCCGGACGGATGGGGCAGCGGTACGACCGTGACACCGTCGAGCTCGAAGCCCCGGCCGATTGCGGCGGTCAGCTCGGTGTGGCCGAGCAGGCTGCGGAGCGCGAGGCCGCCGACGGTCACGATCAGCCTCGGGCGGAGGAGGGCGAGTTCCCAGTCGCGCCAGAAGCGACAGAGCTCCTGCTCGCGCGGCGCCGGCGTTCGGTCGCCCCGACCCGACGCTGCGCGTCCGGGGTAGCAGCGCGTCACCGAGGCGCAGTAGAAGGACGCGTAGAACGTCTCTTCGTCGAGCTCGAGCCAGCGGCGCAGCGTCTGTCCGGCGCGGCCGCGCCACGGAAGCCGCTCCTCACCTTCCACGATGCCCGGCGCCTGTCCGTACATATAGGCGCGCTGGCCGGCGTAGGGCGCGCGGACCGGGAGGGACTCGAGCGGGTAGTCGGCCTCCGCGCACGCCCGGCAGCGCGCCGTGTCGCGCTGAAGCGACAAAACCGAGCGATACGCCGACTTGCGGCCGATCACGCCGGGTACCGTGATTTGCTGATGCGCGAGCTGTTTTCGTTCCCGAACCCGGTCAACGAGACGTCG
>DASXLN010000303.1:0-1514 GCA_036496165.1 Gaiellaceae bacterium
GTGTGCGAGCGCGTCTCGAGCGTCGACCCCGACTTCGACGCCGAGACGAAGAGCGTGCGCTCGAGATCGAGCTGGTCCTCAATCGCGCGGATCGCAGTCGGATGCGTCGTGTCGACGACATGGAGCCCCCGAGCCCCGTACGTCCGCCGCAACACCTCGGGCGCGAGGCTCGACCCGCCCATGCCGAGCAGGACGACCGTGTCGAGCCCATCGGCCTTCGCCGCTTCGGCGAATGCCGTGAGCTCGCCCACGCGCTCGCGCATGCGCCGGGGCTCGTCGAGCCAGCCGAGCCACTTCGCCTCGTCGGCGCCGGTCCAGATTGTCGGATCGCGCTCCCAGATCCGGTCGATCAGCTCGGCTCTATTCACGCGTGGGCAAGCGCACCGTGCTTTTCTCGCACTCCGTCAAGCAGCTCGGCGAACGAGTCGGCGAACTTCTGCACGCCCTCGAGCTCGAGCGTCTCGGTGACGTCGTCGTAGTCGACGCCGACCTTCGCCAGGTCGTCGAAGAGCGCATGTGCCTTCTTCACGCCCTTCGTGACCGTGTCGCCGCGGATCTCGCCGTGGTCCTGGAACGCGCGAATCGTCTCCTCCGGCATCGTGTTCACCGTCTCGGGGCCGATCAGCTCCTCGACGTAGAGAACGTCGCGGTACTCGGGATTCTTCGTCGACGTCGACGCCCACAGGCAGCGCTGCGGATTCGCGCCCTTGCCCTTCAGGAACTCCCAGCGCGGGCCGGAGAACGCGTCCTGGAAGTGCTCGTACGCGAGCTTCGCATTCGCCACCGCGAGCTTGCCACGGAGGGCGCGCGCCTCCTTCGAGCCGATCGCGTCGAGCCGCTTGTCAGCCTCGCTGTCGACGCGCGACACGAAGAAGCTCGCCACCGAGTACACCTTCTTCGGGTCACCGCCGCCTGCAACGAGGCGCTCGAGCCCGCGCAGGTACGCCTCGACGACCTCCCGGTAGCGCTGCAGCGAGAAGATGAGCGTGACGTTGATGTTCTTGCCGTGCGCGACACAGTCCTCGATCGCGCCGAGACCCGGCTTCGTCGCCGGGATCTTCACGTACAGGTTGGGGCGGTCGAGCCACGCGTGCAAGCGCATCGCTTCGGCGAACGTCCCGTCGCGGTCGTATGCGAGCGTCGGATCGACCTCCCATGACACAAAGCCGTCGTAGCCCGTCTTCTCGTTGACGGGCGCCATCAGGTCGAGCGCAGCCTCGACGTCGCGCGCGGACAGCTGCAGGAAGATCTCCTTCGGGTCGTTCTCGTGCTCGAGCAGATCCTTCAGCTGCTCGTCGTAGCGCGTGCCGCTCGAGATCGCCTTCTGGAAGATCGTCGGGTTGGAGGTGACGCCGACGACGGCATCCTCGCGCATCATCCGCGCGAGCTCGCCCTCCTCGAGCATGTCGCGCGAGAGGTAGTCGATCCAGACCGACTGTCCGTGCTTCGAGAGCTCGTGCAATCTCGACTCAGCCATGTGCCATCGCCCTTTCCATTGCCTCGACCTTCTTCAG
>DASXLN010000304.1:0-4432 GCA_036496165.1 Gaiellaceae bacterium
GCGCCGCGGATGCGGGCGATCGCGTACGTCTCGAACTTCACGTCCCGGTCGGGGTCGTACCGCTCGATCGCGCCGATGAGGCCGAGGAGGCCGTAGGAGACGAGATCCTCGTCGTCGACGTGCGCCGGCAGGCCGCTGCCGAGGCGGCCGGCCACGTATTTCACGAGCGGCGCATACGTCACGATCAAGCGGTCTCGGACGGCCGGGTCCGCCTTGGCGCGGTACTCGCGCCAGAGCGCCTGCATCTCGTCGGGTCTGCTCACGCCAAGAGAATACGGCGTTGGCCTGCTGATTCCCCTAACGACGAAGGGCCGAGAGCGCCATCGAGCCCATCCAGACGGCGATCGCGGCTGCGGCGACGGCGATGACCCACCCGCGCGCGCCGTGGCCGGTGGCCGCGACCGCGACGAGCAGGAACGCGGCGGCCAGCACGGAGAAGAGGATTCCGAGGCCCCTGCGCTGCACCGGCCGACGGTACTATCCGCCGGGCCTAGGGGCGTAGCTCAGTTGGTAGAGCGGCGGTCTCCAAAACCGTAGGCCGGGGGTTCGAGTCCCTCCGCCCCTGTACCTCGCTCGCGCTCGCGGCGCTCCTCCAGGTCGGCACGATCGCGTTCGAGGGCGGCGGCGTCCCGCTCGATCGCGGCGTTGCGCCGCTCCATCTCGGCGCGCTCTCGGTCGTCTCGCTTCGACCACGTCCGGGCCGCCTTGTCGTGCCGCTCCGCCGCCTCTTCGTGGCGTTGCGCGGCCTGGCGGTGGCGATCGACGTGGTTGTCGGACTGCATCGGCTCCTTCTGCGCTGCCCGAGCCTGCCGAAACGTGGGAGAATCGGCTCATGGCTCCGGAGCAGCACGAGCCCGGCACCGGCACCTTCCTCGGCGTCCCGTACGACTGGCGGACGACAGGGATCGGCGCCCGCCTGAAGCAGCGGTGGTGGGACCCCTCCGAGCCTCGGCTCGTCGTCCCCAGGGCCTTCGGCTGGGGCTACGACCTCAATCTGGCCCGGCTCCTCGGCCGCAAGCCGACCTCGTAGAACTCGCGACGTTGTCGTAGCGCTCCGGCGGGTATGCATATGGGGTGCCCGCCGCTCCGTCCCCCTCGACGATCTGGCGGGCGCGGCGCGACGTCGCCGCCAACCCGGCCGTCGCCGACGCGGCGATCGCCTTCCGGCGCGAGCGCGGGCGGCAGGGCGACCGCGAGCTCGACCTCGCGCTCGCGCGCAGCACCCACGCGCTCGTCTCCGACGCGTTCGAGCTCGGCTGGTGGCGCGACGAGGGCGGCAGCTTCGCGCACTACCTCCTCTCGTTCAGCCTCGAGTGCGTCTGGGAGGAGCTCGCCTCGGGCGGGACCTCTGTCTATCCGCATCCGTGGCGGTTCCGGCAGCCCGGTCACGGGATGTCGATGGCGATCGCGTACGCCGACCGCTTCTATCCGCACGCGCTCCGCCCGGTCGAGCTCGACGCGTGGTCGCGCACCGAGATGAGCTGGGGACGGCGGGCGCTCTCGGCGCTCGGCGGCCTCGGCACGTGGTACCCGGTGACGCCGGCGGTGTACGACGGGCGCTGCACGCCGCTCAGGTCGTGGCCGTCGAGCCGCGGCCGCGTGCAGCTCGCTGCATTCGTCGCCGGCGCACGCCTTCCCTTCGACACGATCGTGAACGGCCGTCGCATCGGAGTAAACCGCGCGCTGCTCGTGCGCACCCTCCTGCACGAGGAGACACACGCCGGATTCTGGCGCGCGTATCGCGGCGAGCCGAAGAACCGGCTCGCGGCGTCGGTCGAGGAGAACGTCGTGCAGCTCTTCGAGCTCGCGGTCACGCTCGCGCTCCGCGACGGTGTGCTGCCGAGCACCGAGGACGTCGAGCGGCTGGCGCGACGCGAGCGGCGGCACGGCGTCGTCGAGATGATCGCGGCCTCGAGCGGTAGCGGAGGCATCCGCGGCGTGTGCCGCCGCGCACGGGCGCTCACCGTTCGCGCGTCGCGCTACCGGCGCGAGAGCGACGTCGCAGCGCTCCTCAACCGGTATGCCGGCGGGCGTCGTCCCGTGTACGCGTGGCGGTACGCGCTCCGTTAGGAATCGTCGCGCTTCTCGAGCCGCGCGCGGAACGCATCCCGCAGGGACCGGTCGGACATGCGCTTCGGCGTTTCCGGCTCCGGCTCCGGGTCGCGCCGCCTCACGTTCGTCACGTCGTCGCTGCGGTCGCCGTACGAGCGCGCGTAGACGTCCTCCTCGGCGAGCGGCGGGAGCTGGGTCCGGCTGCGTCGGCGCAGCACGGGGACTCTCCTATCACTCCGTGGCGCCCAGTGCCAGCTGCCTGTACTCGACGAGCCCCGAGACGCCGACACCGACGAGGCGGAGCGCGCCCGGCCGGTCGCGCAGGCCGCGGTCGAGGAGCCGGCACGCGAGCTCGCCGATCCGGTCGGGATCGTCGATCCCGACGTCGAGCGAGGTCGACCGGCTTCGGATCGAGAAGTCGGCATACCGGAGCTTCGTCGTCACGGTGCGCGCAGTCTGGCCACGCGACCGCAGGTGACCGGCGACCTCCGCCGCCATCCCGCGCAGCTCGTCGTGAAGTCGCTCGCGGTCGACGAGGTCGCGCTCGAAGGTGTTCTCGACCGAGATCGAGATCCGCTCCACCTCGAGGTCGAGACCCCGCGGGTCGATGCCGCGCGCACGGTCGCGCAGGACGGCGCCGACGCTGCCCGGCAGCAGCCGGCGGATGTCCTCGTCGGAGAGCGCCGCAAGCGCGCCGACCGTCTCGACGCCTGCCGCGCGCAGCCGCTGCTCCGCCTTCGGACCGACGCCCGGAAGACGGCGCACGTCGAAAGGCGCGAGGAACGACGCCTCCTGCCCGGGAACGACGACAGTGAGGCCGGCCGGCTTGCGCGCGTCGCTCGCCACCTTCGCCACCACGCGGCACGGCGCAACGCCGAGCGAGCACGTGAGGCTCGTCGCCGCGCGCACGGCGGTCTGCACCGCCTCGGCGACGACGCGCGCCTCGAGGAAGTCGGAGGCGACCTCGCCGACGTCGAGATAGCCCTCGTCGATTCCCGTCTGCTCGACGGTGGGGACGACGCCGCGCACCGTGGACCAGACATGCCGCGAGTACTCGCGATAGAGCGAGTGCCGCGGCCGGACGAAGACGGCCTCCGGGCACCGCCGCTTCGCCTCCGCCGCGCTCATCGCCGAATGGATGCCGAAGCGGCGCGCGACGTAGTTCGCCGTCGCGACGACACCGCGCCCGTGCGGGTCGCCGCCGACGACGAGCGGCTTCTTTCGCAGCTCCGGGGTCTCCAGCTCCTCGACGGCCGCGAAGAAGGCGTCGAGGTCGAGGTGCGCGAGGATCATCCTCCGAGATTAGGCTCCCGGCATGTCGGTGATCGACCGCACCGCGCTGATGGAGGGGCTCGTCGCCGAACTGCACGAGCGCACCGCGCTCGTCGCGCGCGGCGGCGGCGAGGCCGCGGTCGAGCGGCACCGCTCGCGCGGGAAGATGACGGCGCGCGAACGCATCGACCGGCTCGTCGATCCGGGCAGCTCGTTCCTCGAGCTGAACGCGCTCGCGGCATGGGGCCTGTACGACGACGGCGCGCCGAGCGCCGGCATCGTCACGGGCATCGGCGTCGTCGAGGGACGCCAGTGCGTGATCGTCGCGAACGACGCGACCGTGAAGGGCGGCTCGTACTTCCCGCTGACGGTCAAGAAGCACCTGCGCGCGCAGGAAGTCGCGGCCCAGAATCGGCTCCCATGCCTGTACCTCGTCGACTCGGGCGGGGCATTCCTGCCGCTGCAGGCCGAAGTCTTCCCCGACCGTGACCACTTCGGGCGGATCTTCTTCAACCAGGCGCAGATGTCGGCGGCGGGGATTCCGCAGATCGCCGCGGTGATGGGCTCGTGCACCGCCGGCGGCGCGTACGTCCCGGCTATGAGCGACGAGACGATCATCGTTCGCGGCACGGGCACGATCTTCATCGGCGGCCCGCCGCTCGTGAAGGCGGCGACCGGGCAGGACGTCACCGCCGAGGAGCTCGGCGGCGCCGACGTGCACACGCGCCGGTCCGGCGTCGCCGACCACTACGCCACCTCCGACGAGCACGCGCTCGCGATCGCGCGCGGCATCGTCGCCAACCTCAACCTTCCCACGCCCGCGCTGCCGTGGGAGCGCGCGGATCCGGAGCCGCCCGCCGTCGACTCCTCCGACCTGTACGAGCTCATCCCCGAGGACTTCCGCCACCAGACGGACGCCCGCGAGCTGATCGTGCGCATCGTCGACGGCTCGCGCTTCCAGGAGTTAAAGCAGCTCTACGGCGAGACGCTCGTCACCGGCTTCGCGCACATCGAAGGCGTCCCGGTCGGGATCCTCGCGAACAACGGCGTCCTCTTCGCCGAGTCGGCGCAGAAGGGCGCGCATTTCATCGAGCTCTGCTGCAAGCGA
>DASXLN010000305.1:0-3047 GCA_036496165.1 Gaiellaceae bacterium
TCCCTTGCTCTGAAGGCGATCGAGCAGGGCGTCGCCGCGGTGCGCATCAATCCCGGGAACATCGGGGGTCCCGACAAGGTCGCCGAAGTCGTGCGCGCCGCGAAGGCGAAGGGCATCCCGATGCGCATCGGCGCCAACTCCGGCTCGCTCCCGAAGCACCTGGAGGACATCGCGCACCGCGACCAGGCCGAGGCGCTCATGGAAGCCGCGCTCGAAGAGGTCCGCCTGCTCGAGTCGCTCGACTACTACGACTTCAAGATCTCGGTCAAGTCGAGCCACGTTCCGACGATGATCCGCGCCTACCGCATGCTCGCCGAACGCGTCCCGTATCCGCTGCATCTCGGCGTCACGGAGGCCGGCACCGTCTTCAGCGGCTCGATCAAGAGCGCGGTCGGCATCGGCACGCTCCTCGCCGAGGGCATCGGCGACACGATCCGCGTCTCGCTCTCCGCCGACCCGGTCGAAGAGCCGAAGACGGCGTTCGAAATCCTCAAGGCGCTCGGGCTGCGTGAACGCGGGCCGGTGATGATCGCCTGCCCGTCCTGCGGCCGCGACAACGTCGGAGTGCACACGCTCGCGGAAGAGGTCGAGACGCGGTTGGCGAGCTATCCGCAGGCATTCGAAGTCGCCGTTCTCGGATGCGCGGTCAACGGCCCGGGGGAGAGTGGCGACGCCGATTTCGGCATCGCCGGCGGACGCGACGTCGGCTTCATCTACGCGCACGGCCGCGTGCTGAAAAAGGTGTCGTCCGACATCCTCATCGAGGAGCTCTTCTTCGAGATCGACAAGTGGATCGCTGAGGGCATGCATCGCCCGAAGCGGCTGAAGATGGCGAAGCCGGACGCGCTCGCGATGGCCGAGGCTTCGCTCATTCCTCTCGAGTAGTCTGCCGGGACAACGAGTGATTGCCCGGGCCTCACAGCTTTTCCTTCCGACGCTGCGCGATGACCCCGCTGACGCGGAGGCGGCGTCGCACAAGCTTCTCGTACGCGGCGGCTTCATCCGCCAGGTGAGCGCCGGAATCTGGACGTTCATGCCGCTCGGCTGGCGCGTCCATCGGAAGATCGAGCAGATCATCCGCGAAGAGATGGACGCGATCGGCGGCCAAGAGATGGTCATGCCGGTGCTGACGCCAAAAGAGCTGTGGGAGAAGACGGGCCGCATCGACGTGCCCGAGGTCTTCCACGTCGAGGGGACGCCGTACATCCTGCCGATGACGCACGAGGAGACGGTCACGTTCCACGCGCGCGAGATCCAGTCGTACAAGCAGCTGCCTCAGCTCTGGTACCACTTCCAGACGAAGGACCGGAACGAGCCGCGGCCGCGCGGCGGCCTCCTGCGCGTACGCGAGTTCGTCATGAAGGACGCGTACTCGTTCGATCGCGACGATGACGCCGTCAAGAAGAGTTTCGAGGCGAACCGCGAGGCGTACAGGACGATCTTCGCCCGCTGCGAGCTCGAGTCGTACGACGTCGTCGCCGAGAGTGGGATCATGGGCGGAAAGTTCAGCGTCGACTTCCTCGCGCCCTCCGGCTCCGGCGAGAACGTCCTCGTGCGTTGTGAAAATGGCGACTACGCCGCTGACGGCGACATCGCGCACGCCGTTCCGCGCGTGCCGACGTTCCCGGAGACGCTCGTCGCGCCGGAGGAGGTCGAGACGCCCGGCGTGACGACTTGCGAGGCCCTCGCGGACTTTCTCGGCATCGACGTCGCGTCGACGTCGAAGGCGATGCCCGTCACGAAGCCCGACGGCACCGTCGTGCTCGCGCTTGTGCGCGGCGACGACCGGCTGAGCGAGATGAAGCTGTACGACGCGATCCCGGGCGAATCGCGTCCGTCGACGGACGAGGAGATCCGCGCGGCGTTCGGCGCGAGCGGCGGGTCACTCGGCCCGGTGGGCTTCAAGGGCGAGGTCATCGCCGACGAGACGTTGCGCGAGGGCCAGTTCGTCGCAGGTGCGAACCGTGACGGATTCCATCTCCGCGGCGCGCAGGCGGGCCGCGACTACGAGCCGCGCTTCGCCGACCTGCGCGAGCCGAAGGAGGGTGACCGCTGCCCCGTCGACGGCGGCGTGCTCCATTTTCAGACCGCAGTCGAGGTCGGTCACATCTTCAACTTCGGCAGCTTCTACTCGAAGCCGCTCGAGGCGACGTTCCTCGACGAGGACGGGCAGGAGAAGCCGCTGCTCGGCGGCAGCTACGGCATCGGCCCCGGGCGCGTGATGGCGGCGATCGTCGAGCAGCATCACGACGACAACGGCATCGCGTGGCCGCGATCGGTGGCGCCGTACGACGTCCACCTCGTCGCGCTTCCGGGAGCGGAGTCGATCGCGCAGGAGGCCGCCGCGGCGCTCTCGTCGGCCGGCCTCGACGTGCTCCTCGACGACCGCGACCTGCGCGCGGGGTAGAAGTTCGCCGACGCCGACCTCATGGGCTGCCCGGTGCGCGTCACCGCGGGAAAGAAGAGCCTCGAGGACGGGAAGGTCGACGTCCGCGACCGTGCGACCGGGGAGGAACGGCGGTTAGCAGTTGCCGATCTCGGCAAGGAGGCACTGTGATGCCGCGCAAAAAACGGTTCAGCGAGGAGCCGTTCGGGACGACCGTCGAGGCTCTCATGAACGAGGTCGGCGTCACGTACCGGGAGCTCGCGGCGAAGACCGGCCTCTCGGCGGGGTATCTGAACCACCTCGTCCACGGGAACCGCCCGGTGCCGTCGAACGACGTCGTGCGAACGCTCGCGGACGCGCTCGACGTGGATCCCGAGCATTTCCGCGAGTTCCGCCTCCGCGCGATCACCGAGCGGCTCGAAGCGATGCCGGAGATGATCGACCGGCTGTATCGCCGCTTGGCGTAACCAATCAGTCGATCTTGAAGGCGGCGTGCTTGATCTGCGTGTACTCCTCCATCGAGTAGATCGACATGTCCTTGCCGTAGCCGGACTGCTTGTAGCCGCCGTGCGGCAGCTCCGAGGAGATCGGCAGCAGGTGGTCGTTCACCCACACGGTGCCGAACTGCAGGCGGCGGACGGCGTTCATCGCGCGGCCGACG
>DASXLN010000306.1:0-13280 GCA_036496165.1 Gaiellaceae bacterium
TCACGCCCGGCAGCGCGCCCTGGCGCTTGAACAGGAACGCGTACCCGGTCGACTGCGCGCCGGCGAGCGCGACCGTCAGGTAGCGCGTGTACTGCGTGATCTTGGCGTAGCCGGCCTCACCCTCCTTCTGCAGCCGCTCGAGCGACGGCACGACGGCCGTCATCAGCTGGAGGATGATCGACGCCGTGACGTACGGCATGATCCCGAGCGCGAAGAGCGAGAAGCGCGAGAGCGCCGACCCGGAGAAGAGGTTGAGCAGCGTGAGGATGCCGCCGCCGGCGCCGTTGAAGTACTGCTGGATCGCGCTCTGGTCGATGCCCGGTGCGGGCACCCACGAGCCGAGGCGATAGACGGCGAGCACCGCCGCCGTGAAGAGCACGCGCTTGCGCAGCTCCGGGACGCGCCACGCGTTGGCGAGCCAGGAGAACACCTACTCCGCCGCCTCTGTCTCCTCTGCGGCGGCCTCTGCCTCTGCGCTACGCGCCTCAGTTTCGTCTGCTGCGGTTGGCTTCGGGGCATGATGCCGCGCCTTCTTCACCTTCGGCTCGCGCAGGAGCTCGACGGTGCCGCCGGCCCTCTCGATCTTCTCGCGCGCGCTCGCGGAGATCGCGTGCACGCGGACGTTGAGCTTCTTCGAGATCTCGCCGGTGCCGAGCAGCTTCACGTCGATCTTCGTGTTCTTGATGATCCTCTTCTCGACGAGCGTCTCGGGCGACACCTCGGCGCCTGCGTCGAAGCGGTCGAGATCGCGCACGTTGACCGGCACCGTCTCGGTGCGGAACGGCCCGACCGGCATCGCGTCCTTCGACGTCGAGCCGCGCTGCTTGCCGATGCGCATGTAGATCGGCATCTGGCCGCCCTCGAACCCGGCGCGCATCTTGTGCGAGCCGGCGCGCGACTTCTGGCCCTTGATCCCGCGGCCGGAGTAGCGCCCCGTGCCCGAGCCAGGGCCGCGGCCGACGCGCTTGCGGTCGACGCGCTCCTGCGCGGGCTGGAGGTTCGAGAGATTCAGCTGCTTCGCCATCAGACGTTCTCGACTTTCACGAGGTGGGCGACCTTCCGCAGCATGCCTGCCAGCACCGGGCTTTCGTCGTGCTCGGCGACGCGGCCGATCTTGCCCAGGCCGAGGGCGCGCAGCGTGCCGCGGTGCGGCCCGCTCTGGCCGATCTGCGACTTGATCTGCGTGAGCTTCACCTTGGCCATTACTCGGCGTCCTTCTTCTTGCGGGGGGCGCGGGGCTTCGGCGCCTCCTCGGCGACGGGCTCGGCGGCCGGAACCTCGGCCACCGGAACCTCGGCCACCGGCTCCTCGACCGGCACCGGGTTGGAGAACGGCAGCACCTCGCTGATCTGCTTGCCGCGGATCCTCGCAACGTCCTCCGGACGGCGCAGCTCCTTGAGCGCGACCATCGTCGCCTTCGCCATGTTGATCGGGTTCGTCGTGCCGAGACTCTTCGCCAGCACGTTGCGGACGCCGGCGAGCTCGAGCACCGCGCGGACGCCGCCGCCGGCGATGACGCCGGTACCCTCGGAGGCCGGCCGGAGGAGCACTCGCGCGGCGTCGAAGCGCCCGAGCACCTCATGCGTGATCGTCGAGCCGTGCTTCGGGACGGTGTAGAGGTTCTTCTTCGCGTCCTCGACCGCCTTCGTGATCGCGAGCGGCACCTCGCGCGCCTTGCCGTAGCCGACGCCGACGCGGTCGATCTCGTCGCCGACGACGACGAGCGCCGTAAACGAGAACCGGCGTCCGCCCTTGACCACCTTGGCGACGCGGTTGATCTCGACCACGCGCTCTTTCAGCTCGCGGGTCTCCGAGAAATCGACAGACATCAGAAGCTCAGACCTCCCTCGCGGGCGCCGTCGGCGAGCGCCTTCACACGTCCGTGGTAGAGGTACCCGGCGCGGTCGAAGACGCACCGCTCGATGCCGGCCTTCTTCGCGCCGGCCGCGAGGAGCTTCCCGACCTCCGCGGCCTGCTCGCTCTTGTCGCCCTTGAAGGTCTTCTTCAGCCCGAGCCACGACGCGGACGCGAGCGTGCGCCCGCTGACGTCGTCGATGAGCTGCGCCTCGATGCCCCGGTTCGACCGGAACACGACGAGGCGGGGGCGCTCGACCGAGCCCTGCACCTTGCCGCGAACCCGCTTGTGGCGGCGCAGGCGGCCTTCCCTGACGGTCAGGCTAGGCACGCTTGCCCACCTTTCTGCGGACGTATTCGCCCTCGTAGCGGATGCCCTTGCCCTTGTAGGGCTCGGGGGGACGGACCTTGCGAATCTCGGCGGCCGTTTGGCCGACCTGCTGCTTGTCGGTGCCCTTGACGGTGACCTGGGTCGGCGTCGGGACCTCGAAGCTGATGCCGGTGCGCGGCTTGATCGTGACCGGGTGCGAGTAGCCGACCTGGAGCTCGAGGTCGCTGCCCTTGAGCGCGGCGCGGTAGCCGACGCCCTGGATCTCGAGCCGCTTCTCGAAGCCCTTCGTCACGCCCTCGACCATGTTCGCGATGAGCGTCCGCGTCAGGCCGTGGAGCGCACGGTCCTCGCCGCGCTCGGTCGGGCGCGACACGGTGATCGTGCTCTCCTCGTGCGCGATCGCCATGCGCGCCGGCACCTGCTGCTGCAGCGTGCCGAGCGGGCCGGCGACGGCAACGCGGCCAGGCTCCACCGACACCGTCACGCCGGCAGGGATCTCGATTGGCTTTCTTCCGATTCGGCTCATGTGCTCACCAGATGAAGCAGACGACCTCGCCGCCGATCCCGCGCTCCTGCGCGGTGCGGCTCGTGACGAGACCCGACGATGTGGACAGGATCGCGACGCCCATCCCGCCCAGCACGCGCGGGAGGCGATCCTTCCGCGCATAGACCCGGCGGCCCGGCTTGGAGACGCGCTTCAGGCCAGAGATGACCCGCTCGCGATTCCGGCCGAACTTGAGGTCGATGACCAGGGTATCGAAGGATTCGCCCTTCTCGACGTGATAGTCCCGGATGTAGCCCTCCTCCTTCAGGAGGCGGGCGATCTCGACCTTCATGCGCGACGTCGGCATCACAGCCTTGTCGTGGAGCGCCTTGTTGGCATTCCGAATGCGGGTCAGCATGTCCGCGACTGGATCGGTCAGCATCGCGTCACCAGCTCGATTTCGTCATGCCAGGGATGGCGCCCTGATGGGCGAGCTCGCGCAGGCAGATCCGGCAAAGGCCGAACTTCTTGAACACGGCGCGCGGACGGCCACACCGGTTACAGCGCGAGTAGTTCCGAACCTTGAACTTCTGCGGTCGCTTCTGCTTCACGACCAAACTCGTCTTAGCCACTAGTCCCTCCTCGGCCCTTCGCCGAACGGCAGGCCGAGGGCCTGCAGCAGCGCACGGGCGTGATCGTCGGTCTCGGCGCTGGTCGTGATCGTCACGTCGAGGCCGCGAACGTTCTGAATGTCGTCGTAGTTGATCTCCGGGAAGATGATCTGCTCGCGCAGGCCGAGCGAGTAGTTGCCGCGCCCGTCGAACGAGCCGGGGTTGAGCCCGCGGAAGTCGCGGATGCGCGGCAGCGCGATCGAGACCAGGCGATCGAGGAACTCGTACATGCGGGCGCCGCGAAGGGTCACCTTCGCGCCGACCGGCATGCCCTCGCGCACCTTGAACTGCGCGATCGACTTGCGTGCGCGACGGATCTGCGCGCGCTGGCCGGCGATCGTCGTCAGCTCCTCGACGGCGGCGTCGAGCAGCTTCGCGTCGGTCTTCGCCTCGCCCACGCCCATGTTGAGCGTGATCTTCTGCAGGCGCGGGACCTGCATGACCGAGTCGAGCCCGAGCTCGTCCTTGAGCTGCGGCCTGATCTCGCGCTGGTAGCGCTCCTTCAGGCGCGGCGTGTACGTGTCGACGGCGCTCACTTGTCGATCTCCTGGCCGCAGTCGGGGTGCTTGCACACGCGGACGCGGACGGTCTTGTCCTTGACCTGCTTCACGACGGTGCCGACGCGGGTCGGCTTCTTGCACGTCGGGCAGACGATCATCACGTTCGACACCTGGAGCGGCGCCGCCTTCTCGATGATCCCGCCCGGGATGATCGAGGGGCCACCCATGCGGCTCGAGTTCTGGATCGGACGCGGGCGCTGGTGGCGCTTGACCATGTTGATGTTCTCGACGAGCACGCGCCCGTCCTTCGGCATCGAGGCGATGACGCGGCCTTCTTTGCCGCGGTCCTTGCCGCGAATGACGTGCACGATGTCGCCCTGGCGGATCTTCATCGTCTGTGACATCTAGAGCACCTCCGGGGCGAGCGAGACGATCTTCATGAAGTTCTTCTCGCGCAACTCCCTCGCGACCGGCCCGAAGATGCGGGTGCCGCGCGGGTTGCGCTGGTTGTCGATGATCACCGCGGCGTTCTCGTCGAACGCGATCGTCGTCCCGTCGACCCGGCCGAACGGCTTGCGCGTGCGCACGACGACGGCCTTCACGACCTCGCCCTTCTTGACCGCGCCCTGCGGCGTGGCGGTCTTGACCGTGCCGACGATGATGTCGCCCACGCGCGCATAGCGGCGGTGGTGGCCACCGACGACGCGGATGCAGAGCAGCTCGCGCGCACCCGTGTTGTCGGCCACCTTGAGACGGGACTCCTGCTGGATCACTTCGCCGCCTCCACGATCTCCGCAAGCCGCCAGCGCTTCGTCGCCGACAGCGGACGCGTCTCGACGATGCGGACCACGTCGCCGACGTTCGCCTGGTTCTGCTCGTCGTGTGCGTGGAACTTCGTCGACCGGCGAACGACCTTCTTGTACTTCGGGTGCGACTTGATCATGTCCACCTTGACGACGATCGTCTTGTCCATCGCGTTCGAGACGACGACGCCGCGGCGCTCCTGCGTGCGGCCGCGGTCGTGTTCCGGCTTCGGCAGCCGGACGATCGGCTTGCGCTCGGTTGCGGGCACGTGCACGCGGCGGCCCTTCTTGGGACGCTCGGAGCGCGGGAGGATCTTCCGCTTCTTCTTCGGGCCAGACTGCGGAGCCGGTGCCGCAGGCTCTTCAGCCGCAGCCGGGGCGGAGGCCTCTTCGACGGCAGGCTCAGCCGCGGGGGCCTCGGCCTCCGTGGTGTCCACAGCCGACTCCGGCGAAGCCGGAGTCTCCTCTGCGCTACCCGCTTCAGTTTCGCTGATCTCTTCGCTCATGCCTGTTCCTTTGCAGCGTCACGTTCATTCACAACGGTCAAAATCCGCGCGATTTCGCGCTTTGCCAGCTTGAGGCGCGCGCTGTTCTCGAGCGCGCCCGTCACCGACTGGAAGCGCAGGTTGAACAGCTCCTGCCGGCGCTCCGTGAGCCGGTGGTCGAGCTCGTCGTCGGTGAGCTCTCTCAATTCGCTCGGCCTAGTCAAAGAGCTCGGCCTCCCGTTTCACGATCTTCGACTTGATCGACAGCTTCTGGCCCGCGAGCTTGAGCGCGTCCTTCGCGAGCGGCTCCGGGACGCCGGCGAGCTCGAACATCACGCGCCCCGGCTTGATCACGGCGACCCATCCTTCCGGGGAGCCCTTGCCGGAGCCCATGCGAGTCTCGGCCGGCTTCTTCGTGAACGACTTGTCCGGGAAGACGTTGATCCAGACCTTGCCGCCGCGCTTGATCTTGCGGGTCATCGCGATACGGGCGGCCTCGATCTGCCGGTTCGTGATCCAGCCCCGCTCCATCGCCTTCAGGCCGTAGTCGCCGAACTGGACCGTGGTCTGTCCCTTCGACTGGCCGGCACGGCGGCCGCGGTGGACCTTCCGGAACTTCGTCTTCTTCGGCATCAACATGACTTACGACTCCTTCGGCTTTCTCGGTGCCCGCTTCGGCTTCTCCTCCGCGGGAGGAGCGGCCGGGGTCTCCGGCGTGGCCTCCGCGGGCGGTGCCTCGTTCACTGGCTTCGGGGTCTCCTCCGCTGCTGCCGCAGGCTTCGGCGGCGCCTCGCGGCGCGGACGTCCGCCGCCGCCGCCACCGCCGCCGGCCGGGCGCGCGCCCTGGCCGGGACTGCGGCCCCTGCCGCCGCCGGGACGACCGCCGCCGCCTGCACCGCCGCCGGGCCCGCGCCGCCTGCCGGGGCGCACCGGGCCGAGGCCCTCGCGGTCGGGACCGCGGCCGCGGCCGCTCTCGCGCGACGCGCCGAGGCCCTCGACGGCACCGCCGCGACGGCGACGCGTGTCCTGCTCGCCGAGCCGCTGGTCGCCGACCGAAATCCCCTCGTAGCCCTCGGGCATGATCTCGCCCTTGTTGATCCACACCTTGACGCCGATGCGGCCGTACGTCGTCTTCGCCTCGACGAAGCCGTAGTCGATGTCCGCGCGAATGGTGTGGAGCGGGACGCGGCCCTCGCTGTAGGTCTCGCGCCGGCTCATCTCGCCGCCGCCGAGGCGGCCCGAGCACTGGATCTTCACGCCGGCGGCGCCGGAGCGAATCGCGGACGCGAGCGCGCGCTTCATCGCGCGCCGGAAGGCGACGCGGTTCGACAGCTGCTCGGCAATCGACTGCGCGACGAGCTTCGCATCGAGCTCGGGGCGCTTGATCTCGTTGATGTTGATGTGGACGTTCTTCTGCGTCAGCGCATGCAGCTCTTTGCGCAGCGCGTCGACCTCGACACCGGACTTCCCGATGACGATGCCCGGCCGCGCCGTGTAGATGTCCACGGTGATCCGCTGCTTGTCCTTCTGGATGAGGATGTCCGACAGCCCCGCATGCGCGAGCTTGCGGTAGATGTGCTCGCGGATCTTCACGTCCTCGAGCAGGTACGCCGGGAACTCCTTCTTGCCCGTGTACCAGTTCGACTTCCAGCGGTGGATGATCCCCACGCGCAGGCCGCCGGGATGAATCTTCTGACCCACTAGTTCCCCGTCCTCTCGGTTGCGTCCGCCGGCGCGAGGACGACGGTGATGTGGCATGTCCGCTTGAAGATCTTCGCCGCGCGGCCGCGGGCGCGGGCACGCCAGCGCTTCAGCGTCGGCCCCTCGTCGGCATACGCGGTGACGACGACGAGGTCGTCGCCGTTCCAGTGCAGGTCGGGCCGCGACTCGGCGTTGGCGACGGCCGAGCGCAGCACCTTCTCGACCTCGCGCGCGACCGCGCGCTGCGAGAACGCGAGGATCGTGCGCGCCTCCGGGACAGAACGGCCGCGGATGAGGTCGGTGACGAGCCGCGCCTTGCGCGCGCTCGAGTCCACGCGCTTCGCCTGCGCGCGCACCGTCAGCTCAGCTGTCTCGACTGCTGCCATCTACCGCTTCACCTTTGCGGCACGATCGCCGGAATGGCCACGGAACGTCCGCGTCGGGGCGAACTCGCCGAGCTTGTGCCCGACCATCTGCTCGGAGACGAACACCGGCACGTGCTTGCGGCCGTCGTGGACCGCGATCGTGTGCCCGACCATCTCCGGGAAGATCGTCGACGTCCGCGACCACGTGCGGACCATGGTCTTCGCGCCCGCGTCGTTCATCTTCGTGATGCGGTCGAGCAGACGCTGCTCGACGAACGGGCCCTTCTTGCTTGAACGGCTCACTTAGCCTCGCTTCCCCTTGCCGCGCCGCCGGGCGCGGACGATCAACTTGTCGGACTCCTTGTGCTTGCGGCGCGTGCGCTTGCCGAGCGTCGGCACGCCCCACGGGGTGACCGGATGCCGGCCGCCCTTCGACTTGCCCTCGCCGCCGCCGTGCGGATGGTCGACCGGGTTCATCGCCGAGCCGCGCACCGACGGGCGCTTGCCGCGCCAGCGGCTGCGACCGGCCTTGCCGCCGGAGATGTTCTGGTGGTCGACGTTCCCGACCTGGCCCACGGTCGCGCGGCACGCGAGCGGCACGCGGCGCATCTCGCCCGACGGGAGGCGCAGGACGGCGAAGCCCTGGTCCTTCGCGACGAGCTGGATGCCCGAGCCGGCGGAGCGCGCCATCTTCGCGCCCTGGCCCGGCTGGAGCTCGACGTTGTGCACGAGCGTGCCGGTCGGGATGTGCTCGAGCGGCAGCGCGTTGCCGACCTTGATGTCGGCGGTCGGGCCGGATTCGACGGTCGCGCCGACGCGGAGCTGGGCGGGGGCGAGGATGTACGCCTTCGCACCGTCCGCGTAGTGCAGCAGCGCGATGCGCGCCGAGCGGTTCGGGTCGTACTCGATCGAGGCGACCTTCGCCGGCACGCCGTCCTTCAGGCGCTTGAAGTCGATGACGCGATAGAGCCGCTTGTGTCCGCCGCCCTGGTGGCGCGTCGTGATGCGGCCGTTGTTGTTGCGGCCGCCCTTCTTCGGCACCGGCGTCGTCAGGCTCTTCTCCGGCTTCGTCTTCGTGACCTCTTCGAACGTCGAGACCGACATGAAGCGGCGGCCCGGCGAGGTCGGCTTGAATTTTCTGACTGGCACTAGAGCTGAGCCCCCTCGAAGATCTCGATGGAGTCGCCGGCCTTGAGCTCGACGATCGCCTTCTTCCAGCCGGGGCGCGTGCCCTTGAACACACCGCGCCGCTTCGGCTTCGCCTGCACTTTGATGATGTTCACGCGCAGAACCGTGACGTCGAACAGCTGCTCGACCGCCTGGCGCACCTGCGTCTTGTGCGCGTCCTGGTGCACCTTGAAGGTGTACTTGTTCTGCGTGATCTGCTCGTAGCTCTTCTCCGAGATGACCGGACGGAGGAGCACCTGCGCGGGATGAAGGCTCATGACGCTCTCCGTTGGAGAGCGTCTAGCGAGGCTTCTGAGATCAGCAGCGACTTGGCCCAGACGACCTCTGCGACTTCGAGCTCCTGCGGGGTGGTGATGATGACGCGGTCGAGGTTGCGGAAGCTCTTGCCGAGCGTCGCCTCGTCGTCGTTCACGACGACGACTGTGGGGGTTTCGCCGCCCCACTTCGAGATGAGCTCCAGCGCAGCCTTCGTCGAAGGCGCATCGAATGCGTTCGTGCTGAGGAGCGCGAGGCTGCCCGCTTGGACATGATCGCTAAGAGCCGCGCGCAGCGCGGCTCTAGCTGCCTTCTTGTTCACCTTGACCGAGAAATCGCGGGGGCTCGGCGGGAACACGACGCCGCCGCCCGTGAACTGCGCGGCGCGGATCGTGCCGGCGCGGGCGCGGCCCGTGCCCTTCTGGCGCCACGGCTTCGAGCGGCCGCCGGAGACGAGCCCGCGGCTCTTCGCCGCGCGCGTGCCCTGACGGCGTGCGTTCATCTCCGCGCGCACGGCCTCGTGCACGAGATGCGGCTTCACCTCGGCGCCGAAGATCGTCTCGTCGAGCGTGACGTCCTTCTTCGCGCCGCCGAGCAGCGGTGCCTTGGGAGCGGCCACTACGACTCCTCCCGGATCTCGACGATCCCGTTCTTCGGTCCGGGAACTGCACCCTTGACGAGCAGGAGGTTCCGCTCGGCGTCGATCGAGTGCACGGTGAGCCCGACCTGCGTGACGCGCTTGCCGCCCATGCGGCCGGCCATGCGGATGCCCTTGAACACGCGCGACGGCGTCGCCGACGCGCCGATCGAGCCCGGCTTGCGGATGTTGTGCGAGCCGTGCGTGACCGGGCCGCGGCTGAACCTGTGCCGCTTGATCGTGCCCTGGAAGCCCTTGCCGATGGACGTGCCTGCGACCTTGATCTTCTCGCCCGGCTGGAAGATCTCCACGGTCACGTTCTCGCCCTGGACCGCATCGGCGAAGTGGCCGCGGAACTCGACGAGATGTCGGTACGCGCCGTCCACCCCGTTCTTCGCGAGGTGGCCGCGCTCGGGCTTCGAGATCTTCCGGTCGGCGACCGGCTCGTACGCGAGCTGCACGGCCTCGTAGCCGTCCGCGTCGGGCGTGCGCACGGCCACGACCGGGCACGGGCCCGCCTCGATGACGGTCACCGGGGTGACGGCGCCGCTCTCCTCGTCGAAGAGCGACGTCATCCCGAGCTTCTTGCCGACGATCCCCTTCATCAGAGCTTGATCTCGATGTCGACGCCGGCCGGAAGGTCGAGCCGCATGAGCGAGTCGACCGTCTTCGGGGTCGGCGAGTGGATGTCGATCAGGCGCTTGTGCGTGCGCACCTCGAAGTGCTCCCGCGAGTCCTTGTCCTTGAACGGGGACCGGATGACGCAGTAGACGTTCTTCTCGGTGGGCAGCGGAACGGGACCGGTGATGGTGGCGCCGGTGCGCTGAGCCGTGTCCACGATGTCCTTCGCGGACTTGTCCACCTGCTGGTGGTCGTAGCCCTTCAGCCTGATGCGGATTTTTTGCTGAGGCACTTAGCGCGTCATCCTTGCTTGTCGTTTTCTCTGGTCGCGTGTCACTAGAGGCCGTAGGCCACTACTTGATGATCTCGGTGACAGCGCCCGCACCAACGGTGCGGCCGCCCTCGCGGATTGCGAAGCGGAGACCCTGATCCATCGCGATCGGCTGGATCATCTCGATCTCCATGTTGGTGTTGTCGCCCGGCATGACCATCTCCTGGCCCTCCGGGAGCTTGATCGAGCCGGTCACGTCCGTCGTGCGGAAGTAGAACTGCGGCCGGTAGCCGTTGAAGAACGGCATGTGGCGGCCACCCTCTTCCTTCGAGAGGACGTAGACCTCTGCCTTGAAGTGCGTGTGCGGCGTGATCGAGCCCGGCTTCGCGACGACCTGGCCACGCTCGACCTCCTCGCGCTTGATGCCGCGGAGGAGCGCACCGGCGTTGTCGCCGGCCTGCGCGTAGTCGAGCGTCTTCTGGAACATCTCGAGCCCGGTGACGACCGTCTTGGTCACCTCGGGATGGATGCCGATGAGCTCGACCTCGTCGCCGACCTTCGTCTGGCCCTGCTCGATGCGGCCGGTCACGACAGTGCCGCGGCCGGTGATCGTGAACACGTCCTCGATCGGCATGAGGAACGGCTTGTCGACGTCGCGCGTCGGCTCCGGGATGTACGTGTCGACCGCGTCCATGAGCTCGAGGATCTTCCCCGTCCACTCCGCGTCGCCCTCGAGCGCCTTCAGCGCCGAGACCTGGATGACGGGGATGTCGTCGCCGGGGAACTCGTACCGCGTGAGGAGCTCGCGCACCTCCAGCTCGACGAGCTCGAGCAGCTCGGGGTCGTCGACCATGTCCGTCTTGTTCAGCGCCACGACGATCGCCGGCACCTGCACCTGGCGGGCGAGCAGGATGTGCTCGCGCGTCTGCGGCATCGGGCCGTCGGCGGCGGAGACCACGAGGATCGCGCCGTCCATCTGCGCGGCGCCCGTGATCATGTTCTTGATGTAGTCGGCGTGACCCGGGCAGTCGACGTGCGCGTAGTGACGGTTCGCCGTCTCGTACTCGACGTGCGCGGTGTTGATCGTGATGCCGCGCTGCCGCTCCTCCGGCGCCTTGTCGATGTCCTCGAAGCTGGTCGCGACAGAGCCGGTGCCCTGCTCCGAGAGGACCTTCGTGATGGCAGCGGTCAGCGTCGTCTTGCCGTGGTCGATGTGACCGATGGTCCCGACGTTGACGTGCGGCTTTGTGCGCTCGAACTTCTGCTTGGCCATAGGTGGCTCCCTGCTCTCCTTCGTTATCCGTGTTAGCCGCGAGCTTCGACGATGTCGCTCGCGATCGACTGAGGTACTTCCTCGTACCGATCGAAATCCATGTGGAAGTCGGCGCGGCCCTGCGTCATCGACCGAAGGTCGGTCGAATAGCCGAACATCTCCGACAGCGGGACCAGTGCCTTGACGATCTGCGCGTTACCGACCGGGTTCATCGACTCGATGCGGCCGCGCCGTCCGTTCAGGTTCCCCATCACGTCGCCGAGGTAGTCCTCGGGCGTCGTCACCTCGACGGCCATCACGGGCTCGAGCAGCTTCGGCTTGGAGCGCTTCATGGCTTCCTTGAACGCCATCGAGCCGGCGATCTTGAAGGCGCGCTCACTCGAGTCGACCTCGTGGTACGACCCGTCGACGAGCTCGACCTTCACGTCGACGATGGGGTAGCCCGCGAGCACGCCCGAGTTCATCGCTTCCTTGATCCCGGCGTCGACCGCGGGGATGTACTCCTTCGGCACCTTGCCGCCGGTGATCTTGTCCGAGAACTCGTAGCCGACGCCCGGCTCCTGCGGCGCAAGGTTGATGACGACGTCCGCGTACTGGCCCGAGCCGCCGGTCTGGCGCACGAACTTCTCGCGAATGTTCTCGACGGGCTTGCCCGCCGTCTCGCGGTATGCGACCTGCGGGCGGCCGACGTTCGCGTCGACGTTGAACTCGCGCTTGAGGCGGTCGACGATGATCTCGAGGTGCAGCTCGCCCATGCCGCCGATCAGCGTCTGCCCGGTCTCCTCGTCGGAGGTGACTCGGAAGGTCGGATCCTCCTCGGCGAGGCGCTGGAGCCCGGAGCCGAGCTTGTCCTGGTCGGCCTTGGACTTCGGCTCGACCGCGACCTGGATGACCGGCTCCGGGAAGGTCATCGACTCGAGCACGATCGGCGCGTTCTCCGCGGCGAGCGTGTCGCCCGTCGTCGTGTTCTTGAGACCGACGCCGGCTGCGATCTCGCCGGCCATGATCGAGTCGCGCTCCTCGCGGTGGTTCGCATGCATCTGGAGGATGCGGCTGATCCGCTCGGTCTTGCCGGTGATCGTGTTCAGCACGCGGTCGCCGGCCTTGAGCTGGCCGGAGTACACGCGGAAGTACGTCAGCTTGCCGACGAACGGGTCGGACATGACCTTGAACGCGAGCGCCGAGAACGGCTGATCCGGTGACGGCAGGCGCTCGACCTCTGCACCCGTCTTCGGGTCGAGGCCGAGCATCGGCGGCACGTCGAGCGGGCTCGGCAGATAGTCGATGACCGCGTCGAGCAGCGGCTGGACGCCCTTGTTCTTGAAGGCGGAGCCGAGCAGCACCGGCGTGATCTCGTCGGCGATCGTGCCCGCGCGCACGGCGCGGCGGATCTGGTCGGCCGTGACCGACGACTCGTCCTCGATGTACGCCTCGAGCACCTCGTCGTCGAAGTGCGAGATCGCGTCGATCAACTGGTGGTGGTACTCGTGCGCCTGCTCGGAGAGCTCGGCGGGAATCTCGGTCGTCTCGAACTCCTGCCCGAGATCGTCCTTGTAGACGATCGCCTGCATCTCGACGAGGTCGACGACGCCCTGGAAGTTCTCCTCCGAGCCGATCGGGATCTGGACCGGAATCGGGTTGGCGCCCAGGCGGTCGCGCATCGACTGCACCGCGGCGAAGAAGTTCGCGCCGGTGCGGTCCATCTTGTTGATGAACGCGATGCGGGGGACCTTGTACTTGTCGGCCTGCCGCCAGACCGTCTCGGACTGCGGCTGGACGCCGGCGACCGAGTCGAACACGGCGACCGCGCCGTCGAGCACGCGCAGGCTCCGCTCCACCTC
>DASXLN010000307.1:0-1902 GCA_036496165.1 Gaiellaceae bacterium
CTGCATCGTCAACGGCATCGACGTCGAGAACGGCCTGCACGTGTTCCTCGCCGACGACTCCGAGCTGCGCGGGCTCGCCGACGCGCACGGCGTCGAGCTGCGCGACCTGCGCCGGCCGCCTGCCGATCTCTCCACCGCGACGGGCGAGAACTTCGACGTTCCCGGCACGATCGTGCTCACCGTCGGCTCCGACTGCGCGATCGGAAAGATGACCGTCTCGCTCGAGCTCGACCTCGAGGCGCGCCGACGTGGCGAGAAATCGATCTTCGTGCCGACCGGGCAGACGGGCATCGCGATCGCGGGCTGGGGGATTGCGGTCGATGCGGTCGTCGCCGACTTCATCGCCGGCGCCGCCGAGCGCCTCGTCGTCGAGGGCAGCCGCCGCGGCGGCGAGCTCCTGTGGGTCGAGGGGCAGGGCGCGATCCTCCATCCCGTCTACTCGGGCGTGACGCTCGGCCTCTACCACGGCAGCGCGCCGCACCTCCTCGTCCTCTGTCACCAGGCGGGCCTGACCGAGACGGAAGGCGCCGGGGGCGGCCCGCACCCGATCCCGCCGCTCCGCGAGCTCGTCGAGCTGCACGAGCGGCTCGCGCTCCCGAGGCGGCCGGCGCGGGTCGTCGCGGTCGCGCTCAATACCCGCGCCCTGGACGAGGACGCGGCACGAGCGGCCATCGCCGCAGCCACATCCGAGACCGGCCTGCCCGCGGACGACCCCGTGCGCTTCGGCGCGGGCCGCCTCGTAGACGCCGTCCTCGCTGCGCGTTAGCGTAGGCGCAAGAAGCGCAGGCGTTAGCGGTTCGTAAAGGAGGGTAGTCCGGACGGCCCACGAAATGGGCCAACCGGCCCATGGCTTTCCTTTCTCCCTGCCGCGACGCTTTCCTGACGGTTTTCCCGGGTCGAACGAGAGGGATCTCTTGCACAAGCTGATCGAAACGCTGGCGCTCTCCGCCGCGCTGCTCGGAAGCGTGGTCGCCGGCGCGAAGGGCACTGCGCACCATGCCCACGCGGCGACGCCGCCCCCTCCGATCAACTACGGCGTTGCCGACGACACCGGCAAGTACGCCGACGACGGCGGCGCGTGGTTCGACACGATGCTGAAGGGCGCGAACCTCACCGAGGTGCGCTGGACGCTCGCGTACAACGGCGACCCGAGCACGATCACCGAGCTTCCGTTCATCCAGCGCGCGGCACCGCAGGCGCAGATGGACGGCGTACACGTCGTCCTCGCGCTCTATGCCCGCCCGGCGAAGCTGCACGACGCCGCCGGCTTCTGCGCATGGGCGGCGAACGTCGCGACCACGGTGCAGCAGTGGGGCATCCACGACTACATCGTCTGGAACGAGCCGAACACGGCGCTGTACTGGTCGCCGCAGGATGCGAGCGCACCGGCCGGGTACGAGGCGCTGCTCGCCGCCTGCTACGACAGCATCCACGCCGCCGATGCGAGCGCGCGCGTCATCGGCTTCGGCCTCTCGCCGCGCTCGAACGGGCCGTCACAGACGGCGCCGATCCCGTTCATCGCCGCGGTCGGGGCCGCGTACCGCGCGTCGGGCCGCACGATGCCGATCATGGATCAGATGTCGGTCCACCCGTACCCGAACCCGAGTCATCCCACGGACGGGCCGGGAGTCGGCTATGCGAACCCGAGCTTCTTCGGCGTGCCGAACCTCGACCGCGTGAAGCAAGCCCTCTACGACGCGTTCCATGGAACCGCGCAGCCGACGACGCTCAACGGCCTGACGTTCCGCATCGACGAGCTCGGCTGGCAGACGGTCACGACGGCCTATTCGCAGTACATCCACCAGGAGAACGTCGCGGTCGTGAGCGAGCAGACCCAGGCGTCGTTCATCCAGCAGGCGGTGCAGAAGTACTTCGCGTGCGACCCGACCGTCACCGACGTCG
>DASXLN010000308.1:0-6383 GCA_036496165.1 Gaiellaceae bacterium
GCGATGGTCCCGGAGCCGACGTCGCTGCCTGCGGCTGCGACGGCGCAGGAAGCGGGGCGCTGCTTCGCCGAGAGCCCGGAGACCCGCGCAGTCTTCGTCTCCGACGACGACGGGACGCTCGTCGGCGTCATCACGCGCAAGACGCTCGTGCGCGAGGTCGTCGCGGCCGGCCAGGACCCGCGCGAGGTGCGCGTCGGCGACATCGCCGAGCCGCCGCACTACACGATCGACGCATCGTTGCCGCTCGATGAGGGCTTCCACATGCTCGAAGAGCTCGATCTCGAGCGCGTGCCCGTCGTCGAGGGCGGGCGCCTCGTCGGCGTCCTCTCGCGCGCGGTCGTGCAGCGGCGGCTCGCCGAAGACGAGCCGCCCGCGGTCGAAGTCGTCTAGAGCGACGCGAAGGGCCCGCTCGCGCGGGCCCTTCGCTTTTCGTGGATCTCCGTTCGAGTCAGTGGATGATGATCGAACGGCTGGCGAGCTTGCTCAGGAGGCCGTGGCTCGACGCTCGCATGGTCACGAGCAGCCGGCCGTGGCTCCGGAACCGCGACAGCAGCAGCCAGTGCTTCGCGAACGTGCCGCACACACCGACCTGCACCGCGAGGTGGCGCGTGTACGGAAGCGCCTTCGCCTTCTGGTCACGCTCGGTGATCGCGACGCGGCCCGGCGTCTGCGAGCACACGCGGAAGCGGGCATAGATCTTCGTGCCCACGTGCCGAAGCGACAGGATCCGCACCGTCGGCACACTCGGTGCCGGCGTCGTGACGACCGTGGTCGTGGTCTGTGTCGTGGTGACGGTCGTCTGCGTGACGACGTCGCTGTTCGACGACGCAGCCGTCGCCTGGCCGGTCGCCGTGTGCGCCGTGACGAGTGCGCGCAGCCGGTGCCCGACGTCCGCGGCACGGACGCCGTAGGTCTGGCCCGTAGCGCCGGAGATGTTCAGGCACGCCGTGCCGTCGCTTGCACACCGCTGCCACTGACGGCCGAAGGACGTTGGTGCCGGCGACCACGAGCCGTTGCTGACCGTCAAGGTCTCGCCGACCGCGGCCGAGCCGGTGACGGCCGGCTTGACGCTGTTCGTCGGGCCGTTCTTCGACGAGACGACGTCGGTCGGCTCGGAATTGGCGGTCGCCTTGCCGTCCGTGTTGACGGCGGTGACGGCGACGCGCACCGTGTGGCCGACGTCGCCGGTGGCGAGCGTGTACGTCTTCGAGGCGGCGCCCGTGATGTCACCGCAGGCGGTGCCGTCGCTCGCGCACCGCTGCCACTGGTACGTGAACGACGTCGGGCTGTTCGACCACGTCCCGTTGGCCGCGGTGAGCGTCTGCCCCTCGCGTGCGGTGCCGCTGATCGTCGGCGCAGCCGTGTTCTGCGGGGCCGCCGCAGACGCGGCCGCTGCGAGGACGAGGCCGACCGCAAGCAACGCCGTCGTCACGAGGACGATGCGCAATGGTGCACGCGGTTTCGTGCGTGTGTCCATGTTCGACTCCCTTCCGGTTTCTTGTTCGGAAGAGTTCAGATGCCCCGTTGATCGAGCGTGAAAAGCGCTCCTCACACGCTCCTAACGCGGACTCCCGGCGACTGGTGGAGAAAAATCGACCGAGAAGTGCCTGAACGCGTGCCGGAAGCCTTACTGGATCTTTACCGCTAGCGTGAACCGCCCATGACCGAGCTGCTCTCCCGCGACGATCTCCGGAACGTCGCCATCGTCGCGCACGTCGACCACGGGAAGACGACCCTCGTCGACGCCATGCTCTGGCAGTCCGGCTCGTTCCGCGAGAACGAGGACGTCGGCGAGCGCGTGCTCGACTCGACCGACCTCGAGCGCGAGAAGGGCATCACCATCCTCGCCAAGCAGACGGCCGTCCGCCGCGGCGGCGTGACGATCAACATCGTCGACACGCCCGGCCACGCGGACTTCGGCGGCGAGGTCGAGCGCGGCCTGACGATGGTCGACGGCGTCCTCCTCCTCGTCGACGCGAGCGAGGGGCCGCTGCCGCAGACGCGATTTGTGCTCCGCAAGGCGCTCGAGCAGCGGCTGCCCGTCGTCCTCGTCGTGAACAAGGTCGACCGGCCGGACGCGCGCATCGCCGAGGTCGTCGACGAGGTGTACGAGTTGTTCCTCGACCTCGGCGCCGACGAGAAGCAGATCGAGTTCCCAATCGTGTACACGAACGCGCGGCGCGGCCTCGCGGGCCTCGACCCGGACGACCTCGCCGGCGACCTGACGCCGCTCTTCGACACGCTGCTCGACGCGGTGCCCGCGCCGACGTACGACCCCGACCATCCGCTGCAGGCGCTCGTCACCAACCTCGACGCGAGCCCGTACGTCGGCCGCCTCGCGCTCCTCCGCATCCGTCACGGCGTGCTGCGCAAGGGCGCGCACATCGCGTGGTGCCGCGCCGATGGGACGATCGTGAACGCGCGCGTGACCGAGCTGTATGTCACCGAGGCGCTCGACCGCGTGCCGGCCGAGGAGGCGGGGCCGGGGGAGATCGTTGCGCTCGCCGGCCTCCCGGACGTGACGATCGGCGAGACGATCGCCGATCCCGCCGATCCGCGCCCGCTGCCGGTGACGACGGTCGACGAGCCGTCGCTGTCGGTCACGATCGGCATCAACACGAGCCCGCTCGCCGGCGGCGAGGGCAACCGGCTGACGGCGAGCCAGGTGTCCGAACGGCTGCAGGCCGAGCTCGTCGGCAACGTCTCGCTGCGCGTGCTGCCGACGTCGCGGCCGGACGCGTGGGAGGTGCAGGGCCGCGGCGAGCTCCAGCTCGCCGTGCTCGTCGAGCTGATGCGCCGCGAAGGGTTCGAGCTCACGATCGGCAAGCCCGAGGTGATGACGAAGACGGTCGACGGCGCGCGCCACGAGCCGGTCGAGCGCGTCGCCATCGACATCCCCGAGGATTACATCGGCGTCGTCACGCAGCTGCTCGCGCTGCGCAAGGGACGGCTGCAGCAGATGGTCAACCACGGCACGGGCTGGGCGCGGATGGAATATCTCGTTCCCGCGCGCGGCCTCATCGGCTTCCGCACGGAGTTCCTGACCGAGACGCGCGGCGCGGGGATCCTCCACCACGTCTTCGAGGGCTGGGAGCCGTGGCACGGAGAGATGCGGACACGTCCCACCGGGAGCCTCGTCTCCGACCGGCGCGGCAGCGCGACCGCCTTTGCCATCACGTCCCTCCAGGAGCGCGGCTCGCTCTTCGTCGCGCCGGGGGATGAGCTGTACGAGGGAATGATCGTCGGCGAGAACGCTCGTGAGAACGACCTCGACGTGAACGCGGCCAAGCCGAAGAAGCTGACGAACATGCGCGCCGCCTCGGCGGACGAGACGGTTCGCCTGATTCCCCCACGGCCGCTCTCGCTCGAGCAGGCGCTCGAGTTCATTCGCGACGATGAGGCGGTCGAGGTGACGCCGAAGTCGATCCGGCTCCGCAAGGTCGAGCTGTCCGCGACGAAGCGGCAGTCGATGGCGTCGCGCCTCAAGCGCGAGCGCGCCGCCGTCGGTCCCTAATCGTGACCTGAGACCGCGTGCGGGACGTACGGCTCCTCGAGCCGGGCGATCTCGCCCGCGTCGAGCGAGAGCTGCTCGGCCGCGAGCGCGTCCTCGAGGTGCTCGAGCTTCGTCGCGCCGACGATCGGCGCGGTGACGCCGGGCTTGTGCAGGAGCCACGCGAGCGCGACCTGCGCAGTCGGGACGCCGCGTGCCGCGGCGACCTCGGCGGCTCGGTCGACGACGGCGAAGTCCTGGTCGGGGTTCGTATAGAGGCTGTCGCCGAAGGGATCGGTCCGCGCCCGCTCGGTGAGCCGCTCGCCTTCGCGCGTGCGGTTCCCGGCGAGGAGCCCGCGCGCGAGCGGGCTCCACGGCAAGAGTCCGACGCCCTGGTCGATGCACTGCGGGATCATCTCCCGCTCCTCCTCGCGGTAGACGAGGTTGTAGTGGTTCTGCATCGAGACGAAGCGAGTCGGCGCGACCGATTGCGCCTTCGCGAACTGCCACGCGTACATGCTGCTCGCGCCGATGTAGCGCGCCTTCCCCGCCTTGACGACGTCGTGCAGCGCCTCCATTGTCTCGTCGATCGGCGTGCGCGGGTCCCAGCGGTGGATCTGGTACAGGTCGACGTAGTCGAGGCCGAGCCGGTCGAGCGACGCGTCGATCGACGCGAGGATGTGCTTGCGCGAGAGCCCGGCGCCGTTCTCGCCCGGCATCGTCCGGCCGTGCACCTTCGTCGCGACCACGTACTCCTCGCGCGTGCCGAACAGCTTCCGAAGCAGGTTGCCCGTGATCGTCTCACTGCGCCCGCCGTTGTAGACGTCGGCGGTGTCGAAGAAGATGACGCCGCCCTCGACTGCGCGGCGCACGATCGGCTCCGCCGCCGTCTCGTCGAGCGCCCACGGGCGCGTCTCGTGCGGGCCGAAGCTCATCATCCCGAGGCAGAGCCGCGAGACGCGAAGCCCCGTCCGGCCGAGGTTCACGTACTCCATGACGGCACGCTAACGGTCAGCAGCAGGTGTACGCGCCGGGCGGGGCGTCGCCTTCGACCGGCGCGGGCAGGTCGGCGGCTGCGAGCGCGACGCCGTCGAGCAGGTCGCGGACGCTCACCTCGATCGCGTCGAGACCGTACGCGTCGAGGACGGCGAGGAGGATGCCCGCACCGGCCACGATCACCGGCGCGCGATCGGGCTCCATCCGCGGCAGTCGGCGGCGCTCGTCGACGGTCATCCCTGCGAGCAGGTCCAGCTGTTCTCGCGCGCGCGTGCGCGTCAACACGAAGCCGTGCACCTCGTCGGTGTCGAAGGCGGCGAGCTGCGTCACCGTGCCGGCGACGCCGACCGCGGCTCTCGGGGACAGGTCCGGGAGCAGTGCGCGTGCTTCGGCGCCGATGCGGTCGACGTCCTCGCCGTAGCGCTCGGTGAAGCGGACGGATCCCATCGGCAGGCTGACGTGGAACTCGTCGAGGATGAGCTCGGTCGAGCCGCCGCCGATGTCGAGGACGAGCGCGCCAGGCGGCGGAGAAACGCCGAGGCGCGTCAGCTCGGCCTCGTCGTCGCCGCTTGCGAGCCGCGTGGCGAAGCCGTAGCTCCACTCGACCTCGCCCAGGAACGCCTCGCCGTTCTCGGCGTCGCGGACGGCGCTCGTCGCGACCGCGAGCGTCCGCTCCGCGCCGAGCGACTCGAGCGTGCGGCGGTACTCGGTGAGGACGTTGCGCACGCGCGCGATGGGGAGGGGGAGAAGGCGCCGTCGCGCGTCGACGCCCTCGCCGAGCCGCGTGACGTGCGACTCCCGGTGGATCTCGTCGACTCGGCCGCCGTCGACGTCGGCGACGAGGAGCCGCGTCGTGTTCGTCCCGAGGTCGACAGCCGCGACTCTCACTTGCGTGGGATGAGCGCGGTGAAGCTCGTCGCCTCGTCCCACGCCGAGCGTAGGATCGCGAGCTGCGCGAGCGAGACGCGGAGCCGCGCGAGGCTCGCGTCGAGCTCGGCGGTGTCGGTGGCGGCGTCGATCTTGTCGAGCGTCGCCTCCGCCTTTTCCGCCACCGTGTCGAGGTCGCGGAAGACGTGCCTGCGCAGGCGCTTGAAGCTCCGCCACGCCTGCAGCACGCGCACGGCGAGGAACACGAGCGAGGCCACGAAGGCGAGCGCGCCGAGGATGAGCGCCGCATAGACGAGCCAGTCCCACATCGGGCGGATCGTAACGACGGTGCTACAATTCACGACCGCGACGCGGGGTGGAGCAGCCAGGTAGCTCGCCGGGCTCATAACCCGGAGGTCGCAGGTTCAAATCCTGCCCCCGCTATTCAAAAGGCTTCGGAGACGCGGCCTTTCTGATGCCGGTGCGGAGAACCGTTGCTGGAACTCTTGCCCGATTTTCGCCCCGCGCCTGGTTGATGGTCGCGGGAACCCCGTCTAGGAGAGGACGTACCGGATGTCGCCGGCCAAGCGCACGACGATGAACAAGCTGAGCCGCGAGCGAGAGCTGAAGGAGAAGCGCGAGCTCAAGAAGGCGCGGAAGGATGAGAAGAAGCTCGCCGCCGCGGCCGCGATTGAGGCCGGAACGCCGGTCGACTCCGGTTCGGCCGAGCGTCCGCCCGCCTAGACCTGGAGACGGTGCTTCGTTGAAGTCAGGGCGGTCTTCGGCGCGTAAACCCGAACACGCCGGCTAGCGCCCGCTACCAACCCGCTGCCACGAAGAGGGCCGTGCCTGCCACGCACCTCTCTCACGAAGCGTTAAGCAAGCTCTCATCTTCGGGCGCCGCTTGCTCATCGTGCGGTGTTCCGCTTTGGTAGTGGCGATGCCGGCGGCTGAGATTCGGGGAGGTCACGTTCTCGTCGTCGACGACGATCCGGACGTGCGCGAGGCGGTCGAGACCGCCCTCGAGCTC
>DASXLN010000309.1:0-6073 GCA_036496165.1 Gaiellaceae bacterium
TCGTCGACCGCGAGCGAGATCAGCCCGATGCGCTCCGCCTCCTCGCCCAATACCTCCTCGCAGAGCAGCAGATAGTACTTGGCCTTGGCGAGACCGCATAGGAGCGGCCAGACGATCGCCGCGTGGTCGCCCGCAGCGACGCCGAGACGCGTGTGCCCGTCGACGATGCGCGCGGTGGGAGCCGCGATCGAGATGTCCGCGAGCAGGGCGACGGCGAGACCTGCGCCGACCGCGGGCCCGTCGATCGCGGCGACGATCGGCTTCGAGCAGTCGACGATGTTGTAGACGAGGTCGCGCGCCTCGTGAAAGACGCGAAGCCGCGTCTCCCGGTCGTTCGCGATGTCCTCGACGAGCGCGAGGTCACCGCCCGAGCTGAACGCGCCGTCGGCGCCGCGTACGAGGACGACGCGCGTGTCGGGATCGCGGTCGACCGTCCGCCAGATCGAGGCGAGCTGCGCGTGCGCTTCGTGCCCGACCGCATTCAGCTTGCCCGGGGTGTTGAGCGTGATCCGGAGGATCCACTCCTCGGGCCGGTCGATCTCGAGGCTCGTAAACTCGTCGTACACGTGGCGGACCCTATCGTCCTCGTCGAGCGCGACGGCCGTGTCGGCGTCGTGCTCATGAACCGGCCGAAGCAGCTGAACGCGCTCTCGGGCGAGCTCATGGACGCCGTCGTCGCCGCGCTCGGCGAGCTCGACGCCGACCCGGATGTCCGTGCGATCGTCCTCGGCGGGAGCGAGCGGGCATTCGCGGCGGGCGCCGACATCGCCGAGCTCTCGGCTGCGACGCCGGTGACGCTCTACGAGAACCGTCGCCTCGAGAACTGGGAGGCGATCCGGAACGTGCGCACGCCGATCGTCGCCGCAGTCTCCGGGTTCTGCCTCGGCGGCGGCTGCGAGCTGGCGATGCTGTGCGACCTCGTCGTCGCCTCCGAGACGGCGAAGTTCGGGCAGCCCGAGATCAACCTCGGCGTGCTTCCCGGCGCCGGCGGGACGCAGCGGCTGACGCGCGCGGTCGGGAAGGCGATCGCGATGGACATGATCCTCACCGGCCGGATGCTGTCCGCGCGCGAGGCGCTCGCACACGGGCTCGTCGCCCGTGTCGTCGCCAAGGAGGCGTGGCTCGACGAGGCGAGGCGAGCCGCTCGCGAGATCGCGGCGAAGGGCCCGATCTCGGTCCGCCTCGCGAAGGAGGCGATCGACCAGGCCTTCGAGACGCCGCTGGCGGCGGGCGTCGAGCTCGAGCGGCGCTCGTTCTTCCTGGCGCGCGCGTCGGAGGACGCGGAGGAGGGCCTGAAGGCGTTCCTCGAGAAGCGGCCGCCGGACTTCACAGGGCGCTGATTCCGTCCTAGAGTCGGGGCGAGGGCATGGTTCGCCGGGTCGGCGTCATAGCCGCGCTTGCCGCGGCGCTTTTCGCGTCCACGTCGGTCGCGCGTGCGAACGCGCCCGCGAATGTCTTCGACGGCGTTGGGCTGTTCGTCGACAACCCGCAGGACTTCCCCGATCCCGAGACCGTCGCGACCTGGCTCATCGACGCGCACTTCACGTGGATCGCGTTCCACGTCGACGACGTCGGGACGCTCGACTGGACGAGCGCGCACTGGCTCCAGGTCATGCGCGACCGGGGCCTCCAGGTCGGTGCGTGGGGCGCCGAGGGCAGGGACCCGATCGCGAGCGCGGCCGTCGCCGATTTCGGCGTGCGGACGTACGGCTTCGACTTCTACATCGCCGACGCCGAAGGCCCCTATGAGGGGAAGCACGCCTCGGTCGGCTGGGATCGTTCTCCGACCTTCGTGAGCGCCTTCCGCGCACTGCAACCCACGATCCCCGCCGCGCTCGTCACCCTCGGTGCGGCGAAGGCGCCATACGTCCTTCCGATCGACTTCGGCGCGTGGCGGAACGGCGGCTTCGACCTGCTGCCGGAGGCGTACTACAACCAGTACCCCGGCTACCGGCCCGACCTCACGGTCGCGCATGCGCAGCGTGCGGGCTGGGCTCTGTCGGCTGTTCATCCGGTGATCGGCGTGTACCACCACTACCCAGCCGCGAACTACGTGCCGCTCCTGCAGAACCTCGGCACGCGCGGCTTCTCGGTGTTCCTCGGCGACTTCATGACGCCCGCCGACTACAGCGCGCTCGCCGACTTCGCGGCGGCGACAGTCGCAGCGGGATAGGGTCCCGAAATGGCCGAGGTCGAGGTGACGCGCGACGGCGCGGTGCAGACGATCACACTCAACCGGCCGGACGTGATGAACGCGTTCAACCGCGCGCTCCACGACGGTCTCCGCGCAGCCCTGAAGGAGGCGCGCGACCCCGAGGTGCGCGCGGTCGTGATCACGGGTGCCGGCCGCGGCTTCTGCGCGGGACAGGATCTGAAGGAGTTCACCGACATGCAGGACGTCGGCGACAGCCTGCGTGCGACGTACCACCCGAACGTGCTCGCCATCCGTGCGCTCGAGAAGCCGGTCATCGCGGCGGTGAATGGCGCGTGTGCAGGGGCCGGCCTGTCGCTCGCGTGCGCGTGCGACATCCGCATCGCGTCCGATGCCGCGATGTTCGTCCCCGGATTCGTCGGCATCGGCCTCGTTCCCGACTCCGGCGGCACGTATTTCATCCACCGGATCCTCGGGGCTCCGCGTGCGTTCGAGTGGATGTCGTCGAATCGCCGGCTGACCGCCGCCGAGGCGCACGCGTGGGGGCTCGTCTCGGAGGTGGTCGAGGCGGAGTCGTTCGCCGCACGGACCGCCGAGCTCGCTGCGACCTATGCGGCGATGCCGACGCGCGCGGTCGCGATGACGAAGCGGCTCTTCGACAACGCCGACCACGCGACGCTCGAGGAGCAGTTGGACATGGAGGCCCAGCTCCAGGCGGCCGCGGTGCAGACGAACGACTTTCGCGAGGGCGTCGCCGCGTTCGGCGAGAAGCGCCCGCCGTCGTTCAGCGGGAGCTGATCAGGGCAAGCACTTCGCCGTCGTCGGGAAAGCGGTGCTCGCGTTCCTTCGAGAAGACCGTCTCGCCGTCGACCATCACGTCGTACTGGCTCTTCGCGCCCTCGCGGGCGGCCGCGTCGATCCCGTGCTCCTGCAGCTCGGCCGCGAGACTCGCGGCCCGTCGGTCGTAGCCGCTTCAGACGGGGCAGTAGAGGATCTCGACGGTCATCGCGGGGAGCGTACCGTTCACTCCGGTTGCCACCGGCCGATGACGTGTGCGAGCCGCGAGTGCCCTTGCCGGACGAGATCGGAGAAGAGGGAGCGGCCCGGCTGTCCTAGAGACCGGGCCGCTCCTTTCGTCGAGAACCGAATGGATCAGCTCCCAACCGCGTGCAGCAGCGCCGCGGACTCGACGTCGTAGCTCCCAATCGCCGCCTGACAGGCCGGGTTGCGACAGGAGAGGACGACCACCGCCCGCCCATGCGTCGGGTCGGTGATGGTCGTAAAGTTCGGCGACGCGCCGCGGCCCTGCATCTGGCCGCAGTGTGGGCACGTGAAGTGAGGTGTTTCCATTGCCGAGCACTCCTTGTCCGCAGTGATAGGAGTGAGCGGCCCGGACGATTGGAGGCCGAGCCGCCCAAAGCGGGATTTGAACTCATGCCGTCTGCGACGTCGGCGGCTCGTATCCCCGATGACATATGAATCGCTCTCGCGGCGCCGGCCGCCTCCCCTGGGCGAGCGAAATCTTGGGGGCGAAATGCGTAGACCTTGTACCGCAAGTGGGGGATAGCCGCGTGAGACGCATGCGCGGAGAGCAGACAGCGACGATCGCGGGAATCCGCGTCTAGCTAGATCGTCTTGAACTGCTCGAACGGCTGCCGGCAGCTCGCGCAGTAGCGCAGCGACCTGCACGGCGTCGGGCCGAAGAGGTTCTCGAGCCGCGTGTCCGTCGAGTCGCAGTACGGGCAGCGATGCACCTGCGACTGCAGCTGCACGAGCCGCGGTGCAGGCGGCGCGAAGCCTGCCTCGCGCAGCTTCGCGCGGCCCCCCGCGGTGATCTTGTCGGTCGACCACGAGTCGTCCTGCACGACTTCGACGTCTGCGCCCGGCACCTTGTCCTCGATCGCGCGCTTCATGAACTCGAGCGCCGGGCAGCCGAGGAACGTCGGCGTGAACTCCACGTGGACGTGGCCGTCACGGATTTCGACCGAGCGGATGACGCCGAGGTCGACGAGGGAGACGACGGGGATCTCCGGATCGGGGATCTCCTCGAGTGCCGCCCAGACCTGCTCGGCCGTCACCATTGCGCGCCGGCCGGCGCGGAGCGCCGAACCATCGTCATCTCTTCGTGCAGCGCGGCGAACGAGTCGTCGAACGTCCCGCGCTCGATCGCGTCCACCTCGTCCAGCTTCACACGCGCCGCCAGCTCCGCTCGCTGCTCCGGTAGCACGACTCCGAGTGCGTACGGCCACAGCTCCTGCACCGCTGCCTGGAAGCGCGGCTCGTCACGCAGCCGCTCGTGCCACATCTCCGCGTGCATGCGGTGGTAGGCCTCCTCGCGGTTGATCTTCGCCGCCACCGGCACCTCGCTCATGAGCTCGGCGATGCGGATCTCGTCCGCCACCTCGTACAGCCATCGCCGCGCGATCGTGTGCGCCCACTCGAGCAGATGCAGCTGCACGAGCGGCGCGCACCGATACTCGCCTGGCGCCCGGTCGAACGCGAGCGCGTCCGCGTCGTCGCTCAGGAGCTCGTACACCGCGCGCGCGTGCCCGATCTCGTTCTGCGCGATCGACGAGAACGCGACGTCCTCCTCGAGCATCGGCGCGATGCCCGTCCATTCGCTGTCGCGCCAGCCGATGACGAGCTCGTCGTCAGCGAGCCCGAGCAGCAGCTCGTTCACGTGCCTCCTTCAGGCGGGCCTTGATCGAGTAGCCATCGACTCGGCGGTACTTGAGGTCGAACTCGTCGGCCCAGTCCTCGACGTCGTGGATCGCGTCGCGTGGGACGAGCCAGAGCGCGTTCGACTCGCCGCGGCGGCCGTACTGTTCGCGCGCCCAGGCCTCCGCGAACTCGGTGTCGGGCGCGACGACCGAGCCGGCGTGCTCGAACGGCTGGCCCTTCCGCTCCTGGCGAAAGACCTCGTAGATCATGCCGCGAGCACCGTGTCGCGCACCCACTTCTCCTGGTCGAGGAAGCGGCGCCGGAAAGCGAGCCGCTCCTCCGTCCGCGGCCCGTGGCCGGTGACGACGTGCTTGAGCTCGTCCCAGTCCGGCTCGCTGTACTCCCACACGCCGTCGTCGGTGCGGCGAAGCTTCGAATCGGGGACGGTGAGCCCGAGCTCCCAGATCTGCGGCACGTACCCCTCGAGGAATTGCTGTCGCGCCTCTTCGTTCCCCTGCGACTTGATCCGCCAGACGTACATCGGGTCCTCGTCCTTCGAGATCGGGTTGCCGTGGAACTGCATGAGCGGCCCCCACCACCGGTCGAGCGCCTCCTGCACGAGCTCGAATTGCGCGGGCGTCCCGGTCACCATCGCGAGGATCACGTCGCGGCCGTGGAGGATGTGGAACGACTCCTCCCAGCAGATCTTCTTCATGATCCGCGCGTACGGCGCGTACGAGCACTTGAGCAGCGCCTTTTGGCTGATGATCGCCGCAGCGTCGACGAGCCAGGCGATCACGCCGACGTCGCCCCACGTCTTCGTCGGGTAATGGAAGACGTTGTGGAACTTCGCCTTGCCGTCGACGAGGTCTGCGAGGCAGTGCTCGCGCGGCTTGCCGAGGTCCTCGACGACGCGGTAGATGAGCTGCGCATGGCCGACCTCGTCCTGCACCTTCGTGGTCAGCGCGAGCTTGCGCTGGAGCGTCGGTGCACGGAGGATCCACTCGCGCTCGGGGAGGACGCCCATGAGCTCGGAGTTGCCATGCATCTCGATGAACTTCACGAGCTTCGCCCGGTACTCGTCCGGCATCCAGTCGCCGGTCTCCACCTGGCCCCCGCCCTGGACGTACTCGAGAAAGGCCTGCTCATCGCCCATTCGCATGTCCCCTTCCGAACGATCGTTAGCCTGCAGTCTAGATGAGCGCCCGCCGGACCGAGCTGACTCGCGCCGCCGCACGGCTCTTCGCCGAGAAGGGCTAC
>DASXLN010000310.1:0-2561 GCA_036496165.1 Gaiellaceae bacterium
GCGGGAGATAGACGATGCCGCCCTGCTCCTTGATCGCGGCGATCGTCTCGGCGAACGTCATCCCGCGCGGGATCTCCCGCTCGAGGAACAGGCCGATCACCTCGCCCTGGTCGTCGGTCTTCACCTCCTCGCCGGGGATGACGACGATGCGCCTGCCGCGCGCGCGCTCGACCGCCTCGAGCGCGCCGCCGAAGACGTTGTGGTCGGTGACCGCGATCGCGCCGAGACCCTGCGCCTCGGCGTGGTCGAGCAGCTCGTCCACCTCGATCGAGCAGTCGTGCGACCAGCTCGTGTGCAGGTGCAGGTCGGCGACGATGAAGTCCTTGTCCTCGGCCCCGGCCGGCGCGTGCGCGCGCCGGCGCTTCCCGAGCCGGCCGTAGACCTCTTCGACGCGGTCGGCCAGGGCTGCGAACGACTGGCCGGCCGCCGCGGCCGCCGCCTCCTCGCTCCGCTTCGTGCGGAAGGCGTCGTCCTCCAGGAGACGCGCCGTCTCGGCGGCGGCGAGCTCCGGCTGGAGCTCGCGGCCGGGTGGATTCGCGATCGCGACGCCCGCGGCCTGTGCCTCGAGGGTCACGCGCGGCACCCCGTCGAGCGCTGGAACGAACACGGACGCCGCGCCGAAGATCTCCGCGCGGCTGTCGCCGTCGAACCCGCTCCTGACGCGGAGGCGCCCGCGCAGCGCGCGCGGCAGCGGGGGCCGGCCGCTGAGCGGGCGCGTCCGCAGCAGGACGAGCTCCCAGTCGGTCAGCAGCGCGAGCTCGCTCACGATCCCGCGCAGCAGCGGGCGCTCGAGCTGGCGCCACTCGACGACGACGATCTTTCGCTTCTTCCCGGGCGCATGCCGCGCGAGGTCGATGCCGAGCGGGACGACCTCGTACGTCCCCGGGAAGCGCAGTGCCGCGGCGGTCGCCGTTTCCCCGCTCGTCGCGAGCAGTGCGTCGAGCCGGCCGAGGAGCCGCTCCCGCTGCGCCTTCCCCGGCGGGTAGTAGAGCCGCTCGGGCGAGAAGAACGTCGCCGCCGTGAGCGCATCGGCATGGCGGAGCGCGAGGTACGAGAGGCTCGGGAGGCCCGGCTCGAAGCCGTGGACGACGTCGAAGCGGCCGCCGGCGAGCGCGACCGCGAGGTTCGCGCGCACGCCGACCGGCACCCCCATGCGGCTGCGGCGCGAGATCGGGACCGCCGGTCCGAGCGCGACGAACTCGGCGTCGAGGCCGGAAGCGAGCGCCTTCCGGCCCGCTGCGAGGTCACGGGCGCGGTTCGAGGGGCCGAGCACGGTCGCCTGATGGCCGCGCGCGCGGAGCTCCTCCGCGAGCCCGGCGACGTGCTCGTTCACGTCGTGCGGCTGCGACCAGGAAAAGGGGGTGACGAGGGCGATCCGAAGTGCCATCGTTCGCAGTCGAGTCTAGTGACGGTACGTGGGCAGATCGTCGCTGCGGCCCGGTGGAGGATCCGAAACGAGCCCCGGATCCACTACGCCCAGGTGCGCCCGTTCCCGCTCACCCGCGAGCTGCCGTTGACGACGGACTGCTCCGGCTTCGCGACGCTCTGCTACTTCCTCGCCGGCGCGCCCGACCCGAACGGCCTCGACTACGACGGCCGCGGCTGGACGGGGACGCTGATGGAGGCGATGGAGAACGTCGACCGGCACGCCGTCCTCCGCGGCGACATCGTCGTCTGGGGCGAGTACCCCGGCCGTCACTGCGCGGTCGTGCTCGAGCCGGGCGACGACCCGCTCCTCTGCTCGCACGGGCAGGAGCGGGGCCCGGTCGAGATCCGCTTCTCGACCGAGTCCCGCTACCAGCCTGCAGGTGTGACCTGGCTCAGCTCGCTGCCGTAGTCGAGGCGGGTGCCTCGACGGGCGCGGTGCGGCGGTACTTCTCGATGAACGTCTCCGTCAGCTCGTGCGCCTCGTCGTCCTCGATCTGCTGCGGTGGCGACTTCATCAGGTACGAGCTCGGCTCGACGAGCGAGCCGGCGACGCCGTTGTTCAGCGCAAGCTTCGCGAGCCGGACGGCGTCGATGACGATGCCGGCCGAGTTCGGGGAGTCCCACACCTCGAGCTTCAGCTCGACGTTGAGCGGCACGTCGCCGAACGAGGAGCCCTCCATGCGGATGTAGGCCCACTTGCGGTCGGTCAGCCACGGCACGTAGTCGGACGGGCCGACGTGCACGTTGCCCTCGCCGAGGTCGTAATCGAGCATCGACGTGACGGCGTTCGTCTTCGAGATCTTCTTCGACTCGAGGCGCTCGCGCTCGAGCATGTTTAGGAAGTCGGAGTTGCCGCCGACGTTCAGCTGCATCGTCTTGTCGAGGTGCACCCCGCGCTCGCGGAACAGCGAGGTGAGGACACGGTGCGTGATCGTCGCGCCGACCTGAGACTTGATGTCGTCGCCGATGATCGGGACGCCGGCCTGCTCGAACCGCCGCTGCCAGTAGGCCTCGCGGGCGATGAAGACCGGCATGCAGTTGACGAGCGCGCAGCCGGCCTCGAGCACCTGCTCGACGTACCACTTGGTGGCCTGTTCGGACCCCACCGGCAGGTAGGAAACCACGACGTCGGT
>DASXLN010000311.1:0-20619 GCA_036496165.1 Gaiellaceae bacterium
ATCCGAAGGGGATGGTGATCTGGAACGAGCTCGAGGACCTGCGCCGGCGCGAGAACAGGCAGCGCGGCTACGTCGAGGTGAAGACGCCGCTGCTGTACGACATCAACACGTACGTCACCTCCGGGCACTACGACAACTACCGCGAGCACATGTTCTTCACGCACTCGCACGGAGACGACCGCGAGTTCGCGCTCAAGCCGATGAACTGCCCCGGCCACATGCTGCTCTTCGGCTCGCAGCTCCGCTCCTACCGCGAGCTGCCGTTCCGGTACGCCGAGTCCTCGACGCTGCACCGCGACGAGCTCGGGGGGACGCTGCACGGCCTCCTCCGGGTGAAGCACATCACCCAGGACGACGCGCACATCTTCTGTACCCAGGACCAGATCGAGGACGAGATCTTCGCCTGCCTCGACTATGCCTCGTTCCTCTACGACCTCTTCGAGATGAAGGCGCGCTTCGAGCTCTCGACGCGGCCGGCCAACAAGCTCGGCACCGACGAGGAGTGGGACTTCACCGAGGGTGCGCTCCGCTCGGCGCTCGCGAAGCGCGAGATCGACTACGTCGTCAACGAGGGCGACGGCGCCTTCTATGGGCCGAAGATCGACCTGCACATGACCGACGTGCTCGGGCGCTCGTGGCAGATGGGGACGATCCAGCTCGACGCGCTGATGCCGCAGAACTTCGGCCTCAGCTACATGGGGCCCGACAACGTCGAGCACACCCCGTACGTCATCCACCGCGCCCTGCTCGGGTCCCTCGAGCGCTTCATCGGGATCCTCACGGAGCACTACGGCGGGGCGTTCCCGTTCTGGCTCGCGCCGGTCCAGGTGCGCGTCCTGCCGGTGGGGGAGAGCCACCACGACGGCGCGCATGGCATCGCGCTCCGCCTGAAGGAGGCCGGCTACCGGGTCGACGTGGGGGAGGCGACCGAGACGATCGGCAAGCGGATCCGCGCGGCCGAGCTGGAGAAGATCCCGTTCGTCATCGTCTTCGGCGACCGCGAGAGCGAGGAGAGCCTGGCCGTCCGCGAGCGGGGCGGGGCGCAGGAGACTCTCGGGCTTGCGGACCTCGTGACGAAGCTTGCTACCCTTTGAAGTCTGAAAAGCAGGAGCGGACCCGTTCCTCACCTCCCGGGCCAGCGTGCCCGCGTGGGGTTCAACCGAGTCGAACGCGACGAGGATCGGGCCGCGGCATGAAATCGACTCGGAGGAGGAGTAAGCCCCACTTGGTGATCTGTCTTTGAGGCCCCGGCGCAGGCCGATTGAGCCCGTCCGTCCCGTCAACCGGGACACGACGCGCATCAACGACGGCATCCGGGTCCCCCGTGTCCGTCTGATCGACGATGACGGAGCTCAGCTCGGAATCAAGACGTCCGACGAGGCTCGCGAGTACGCCTATGCCAAGAACCTCGATCTCGTCGAGGTGGCGGCGCAGGCCGACCCGCCGGTCGCGAAGGTCATGGATTACGGGAAGTACAAGTACGAGCAGGAGCAGAAGGCGAAGCAGGCTCGGAAGCACCAGAGCCAGATCCAGGTCAAGGAGATCAAGCTCCGTCCGAAGATCGGGGTCCACGACTACAACACCAAGAAGGGGCACGTCGAGCGGTTCCTGAACCAGCGCGCGAAGGTCAAGGTGACGATCATGTTCCGCGGTCGCGAGACGACCCATCCGGAGCGCGGTCGCGACCTGCTCCTTCGGCTCGCCGACGACGTCAAGGAGATCGGGGCGATCGAGTCCCAGCCGCTCCTGGACGGGCGCAACATGGTGATGGTGCTGGGCCCAACGAAGAACGCAGGAGTGAAACGAGATGCCGAAGACGAAAACACGGAGAGCGGCGACGAAGCGCTTCAAGGTGACGGGCAGCGGCCGGATCCTGAGGCGGCCGACGATGCGCGCCCACAAGTTGGAGAAGAAGTCGTCGAAGCGTAAGCGGGGCTTCCGCAAGGAGGTCGAGGCCACCTCGGCCGACCGCGGCGCACTGAAGAAGATGCTGGGGATTCGCTGATGCCACGCGTCAAACGATCGGTCCACGCGCAGAAGAAGCGCCGCAAGGTCCTCGAGCAGGCGAAGGGGTACTGGGGGTTCAACAACTCCCACTACCGCTACGCGAAGGAGCAGGTCGAGCACTCGCTCGTCTACGCGTACCGCGACCGCAAGGTCAAGAAGCGGACGTTCAGGCGGCTCTGGATCACGCGGATCAACGCGGCCGCGCGGAGCCACGGGCTGTCGTACAACCAGTTCGTCAACGGTTGCTCCAAGGCCGGCATCGAGCTCGACCGGAAGGTGCTCGCCGACCTCGCGGTCAGCGACCCGGCCGCGTTCGCAGCCGTCGCCGCGCAGGCGAAGGCCGCGCTCGAAGCCTGACCTGATCACCTCGCGCGACAACGAGAGGCTGAAGCTCGTCCGCAAGCTCCGGGAACGGCGCTGGCGCGACAAGCTCGGCCTCTTCGTCGTCGAGGGGGAGGATCTCGTCGAGGCGGCGGGGTCGATCGCGCCGGTCGAGCTGCTCGTCGCGGGGGAGACCGTCGACGCGGCACTGCTGGCGGAGGTGTCCGAGCTCGCGTACCCGCCGCGCGTGATCGCCGTGTTCCGGCGCGAGGATCTTCCGCGCGGCGCGCGGCCCGCGACGCTCGCTCTCTGGCACGTGTCCGATCCCGGGAACGTCGGGACGCTCATCCGGGCGGCGGACGCGTTCGGCGCCGGCGTCGCGCTCTCGGAGGGATGCGCCGACCCGACGGGACCGAAGGCGTTGCGCGCGTCGATGGGCTCGATCTTCCGCGTACCGGTGGGCGCGTTCGACGAGGCGGTGGGGCGGCGCGTGGCGTTCGTCTCACATGGTGGGACTCCGCTCGCGGACGTCGACGTCTCCGGTGACGTCGTCTTCGTGCTCGGCGCGGAGCGCGAGGGGCTGCCGGACGACGTGCTCGCCCAATGCGACGCGCAGGCGACGATCCCACTCGCCGGCGGCGCCGAGTCGCTCAACGTTGCGATGGCGGGGACGATCGCGCTGTACGAGCGCGCCCGGCGATAAAAAAAGATCCGGCCCCTTTCGGGGCCGGACCAAAAGATTCGCCAAGCCGGTTGCGCTTTCGTCTACCTCGTCCAACCGGTCTTCCGCCTCGGGGTTGCCCCCTCTTCGTAGTACCGCTCGGTCGGGGTTTCGACCTAGTCGCGCTCCGTGCTTGGCGCAAGAAGAAACCTACGGTGTCACCACTCCGTGGTCAAGGGCGCACCACAACGAAAAAGTTCGCTATTTGCGGGCGACCCACACGGAGTCCTCGCCGCCGTCGTACGGACGGCGGTCGAACCACCCGTAACACGCCTCCAACGTGAGCCCCGATTCGGCGATGAGCGCCTGCCAGCGCGCGGGCTCGAGCCACCAGAGTGTCATCGACGACTCGCCGGCGCTGCCTCGCACGGACAGCGTCAGCGTCTGCGCGTCCGCGTCCCAGTCGGCCCGCTCCAGGATCCCGGGCTCGCGCTCGATCCAGCGGCCGTGCGTCTCCTCGATGTCGTCGGCCGACGGCGCGAAGACGTCGAAGACGAGCCGGCCGCCGGGAACGAGGAGCTCGCGCGCCGCCGCGAGCGCCGCGAGCCGCTCCTTGTCAGAGCGGAGATGCAGGTACGCGCGGAACGGACACGTGACGAGGGGAACCCGTTCCTCGACCGGCGGCCGGAGGAGGTCGCCCCGGCGCAGCTCCAGCCGGTCGCCGACGCCGGCCCGCCGGCCCTGCTCCGCGCACACAGCGAGCATCCCCTCCGACGAGTCGATGCCGATGACCCGCACCCCGGCCATCGCCGTCGGGATTGCGATCCGGCCCGTGCCGACGCCGAGCTCGACCACCGGCCCGCCCGACGCGAGCGCCTCGTCGACGTAGAAGGAGATGTCTTCGATGACGCTCGTGCTCCAGGCGTCGTAGAGCCGCGCAATGCCGTCGTAAGCGCTCACGGCATATAGATACAGTCGCCGCGTGGATCCCGCGGCATTGCAGCGCGAGGCGCTGGACGCGATCGCGTCCGCATCCTCGGTGACCGAGCTCGACGACGCGCGCGTGAAGTACCTCGGGCGCAAGAGCGACCTCAAGCTCGCGCTCCGCGAGGTGCGCGACCGCGATTCCGGCATGGCGCTCAACGCCGTGCGTGAGGCCGTCGAGCACGCGGTTGCCGAGCGGCAGGCCCAGCTCGAGCGCGCCGAGCTCGACCGCTCGATCGCGGAGGACCGCGTCGACGTGACGCTCCCGGGCACGCCGCACCCGCGCGGCCACCTCCATCTCGTCACGCAGGTGCGGCGCGAGGTCGAGGACGTCTTCCTCGGCATGGGCTACGAGGTCGTCGACGGCCGCGAGGTGGAGACGACCCACTACCTCTTCGATGCACTCAACATGGCGCCGAACCATGTCACCCGGTCGCCGCTCCACACCTTCTACGTCGGCGAGGACACCGTCCTCCGCAGCGAGACGTCGCCGTCGCAGGTCCACACGATGGAGTCCAAGCCGCCGCCGGTGTACATGGTGTCGCTCGGACGCTGCTACCGGCGCGACACCCCGGACGCGACGCACTACCCGATCTTCCACCAGGTCGAAGGCCTTGCCGTCGACCGCGGCATCACGCTCGCCGACCTGAAGGGGACGCTGCGCACGCTCCTGCGCCAGCTCTTCGGCGCCGACCGCGAGGCGAAGTTCATCACGCACTTCTTCCCGTTCACCGAGCCGTCGATGGAGGTGCTCGTCTCGTGCTTCCAGTGCGACGGCGAGGGCTGCCCGATGTGCCGCCACTCCGGCTGGATCGAGATCGGCGGCTCGGGGATGGTCGACCCGAACGTCCTCCGCTTCGTCGGCTACGACCCGGAGGAGGTCAGCGGCTTCGCGTTCGGCTGGGGCCTCGAGCGCATGGCGATCCTTCGCCACGGCCTGCCGGACATCCGTGACCTCTGGGCAAACGACCTCCGCTTCCTCCGCCAGTTCTGATGAAGGTGCCGATGACATGGCTCCGCGAGTACGCGGACCCGAAGGCCTCGAACGAGGAGGTCGCAGCGCGCCTGTCGATCTCGACGTGCGAGGTCGAGCGCCTCGTCCGCCGCGGAATCATTGGCGACACGAGCGGCTTCGTCGTCGGCAAGGTGCTCTCCGCGGAGCCGCATCCGAACGCCGACCGGCTGCAGCTGACCGTCGTCGACGTCGGCGGCAAGGAGCAGCAGATCGTCTGCGGCGCGTGGAACTTCGGCGCCGGCGCGACCGTCGCCGTCGCACTTCCCGGCGCGACGCTGCCGAACGGGCTCACGCTCGAACGGCGCGAGCTGCGAGGCCAGATGTCCGAGGGGATGATCCTCGCCGAGGACGAGGTCGACCTCGGCACCGACCACGACGGGATCATGCTCCTGCCCGGCGAGCTCGAAGCGGGGACACCGCTCGCAGATGTGCTGCCGCTGGCAGAGGACGTCCTCGAGGTCGAGGTCACCGGCAACCGGCCGGACCTGCTCTCGATCTATGGGCTCGCGCGCGAGGTGGCCGCGCTCTTCGACGTGCCGCTCGCGCCGTGGCCCGGCGTCGACCCGCCGCGCGCCGGCGACGAATCCATTCCGGTCGACGTCGAGGACTTCGCCGGCTGCCCGCGCTACCTCGCCCGCCTCTTCCGCGACGTCGCGATCGGCCCGTCGCCCGTGTGGCTGAAGGCCCGAATCCTCGCCGCCGGCATGCGCCCGATCTCGAACGTCGTCGACGTGACGAACTACGTCATGGTCGCGCTCGGCAGCCCGCTGCACGCATTCGACCACGACACGCTCCACGGCGGCGCGGTCGGCGTGCGCCACGCGCGCGACGGCGAGGAGGTGCGCACGCTCGACGGGCAGCTGCGCAAGCTCGACCATCGCGACCTCGTGATCAAGGACGCCGACCATGCGATCGCGCTCGCGGCGATCATGGGCGGTGAGGAGACGGAGGTCACGCCGGAGACGACGAGCGTCCTGCTCGAGGCGGCGAACTTCGAGCCGATCACGATCCTCCGCACGTCCGAGCGGCTCGGTCTGCGCACCGAGGGCTCGAACCGGTGGGAGAAGGGCGTCGACCCGTACCTCGCCGAGCACGCGGCCCGGCTCGCGACGCAACTGATCGTCGAGACGAGCGGCGCCCGCTGGGTGGGGGAGACGGACGCGCACGCGGAGCTTCCCGCCCGCCCCGTCGTCGAGCTGCGGCCGTCGAAGGCGAGCGAGCTCATCGGCCTCGACGTCCCCGCCGACGAGCAGCACGCGATCCTCCGCCGCCTCGGCTTCGACGTCGACGGCGACACGGTGACGGTGCCGACGTGGCGCGCCCGCGACGTGACGCGCGAGGCCGATCTGATCGAGGAAGTCGCGCGCTTCGTCCTCGACGACGTGCCGTTCACGCTGCCGGCGCGTCGCGATGCGATCGGCCGGCTCAACCGCGACCAGCAGCTCCGGCGCACGGTCGAGGACGTGCTCGTGGGTTGCGGGCTCTCGGAGGCGTACACGCCGAGCCTCGTCGCCGACGATCCCGACCCGAACGCGTTGCGTCTGCCGCTCCCGTTGTCGAGCGACCAGTCGGTCCTCCGCACGACGCTGCTGCCGAGCCTCGTCGCCGCAGCCGAGCGCAACCGCTCCGTCGGCAACGACGGCGTCGCGCTGTTCGAGATCGCGCGCGTGTACCTGCCGACGGGCGAGCAGCTGCCGGACGAGCACTGGCGCATCGGCGGCGTCCTCGAGGGCTCGTACGCCGACGCGAAGGGCGTCGTCGACACGCTGCTCGAGACGCTGAAGATCGAGGCGGCGATCGAGCGCGGTTCGCACCCGCTGCTGCACCCGGGCAAGACGGCGAAGCTCCCGCAGGGCTGGATCGGCGAGGTGCATCCCGCCGTCGCGACGGGGTGGTCGGCCTTCGAGCTCGACCTCGGCACGCTCGCGGCGGCGATGCCGCAGCGCATCCTGTACGAGGACGTGATCACGTTCCCGTCGGTGCTCCAGGATCTCGCGTTCATCGTCGACGAGGACGTGCCGGCGGCGACGCTCGCCGCGACAATGCGCGAGGCGGCCGGCCCGGCGCTGCGCGACGTGCAGGTGTTCGACGAGTACCGCGGCGATCAGACCGGCGCGGGCAAGCGCTCGCTCGCGTTCCGCGTCGCCTTCGGATCGCCCGAGCGCACGCTGACCGACGAGGACGCCGCCGCAATCCGCTCGCGCATCGTCGAGGCGTTGCGCGACCGCTTCGGCGCCGAGCTTCGCGCCTAGTCGTCGTCGCGGCGGAACCGCTGCACGATCCGGAAGACCGCCGCGACACCGGCGACGGCGCCGATCGCGGTGCCGATCTTCTTGCCGCGCTCCGCAGCGTGCCCGAGCTCCTCGCGCAGCGAGGCGACCGCGTCGGTCAGCTGCTCCCGCTCCCCGGCGAGCTCCTTCTCGATCTCAGTCTCAGTGGCCATTTCTCAGTGCCTCCGTCGTCCGTCGTGCCTCTTCGATCGCCCGCTCGGGAACCGGCTTGGCTCCCTTCCGCAGCAGCGCGGCGCCGACGGCGCCGAGCACCCCGGCGGTGACGATCAGGCCGCCGAACATGATCAACAGCGCGGCCCAGACCGGCAGCGCCGTTGCGATCCCGGCCGTGGCGGCGGCAAGGCCGAACATCAGTGCGAACAGGCCCAGGAGCGCCGCCGTGACGGTGAGCCCGATCCCGGCCGCGAGCGCCACGGCCTTCCGCTTCATCTCCGCGGCGGCGAGCCGCAGCTCCAGCTGGACGATCGACCGTGCGTGCTCGCTCACGCGCTTGGCCGCGCTCGAGAGTCCGTTCATGCGCTCACCCTTTCCGGGAGAGGCGGACGGTAATCGATCCAGGGCCTCGCCTGTTCGAGCTGCGCCGCGAGCCGCACGAGGGTGGCCTCGGCGAACGGCCGGCCGACGAACTGGACTCCGATTGGGAGGCCTTCCGCGCTCCAGTGCAGGGGCAGCGACATCGCCGGCTGGCCGGTGACGTTGAAGACGGCGGTGAACGGGGTGAAGAGGAACTGCCGCATGAACGCCGCGCGCGCGTCGCCGCCGGTGTCCTCGTACGTCCAACCGATTGGCACGGGCGGACGCGCGAGCGTCGGCGTGACGAGGACGTCGACGTCGTCCCAGAGCGCGACGAGCTTCCGCGTCTCTGCCTGGAGCCGGTAGAGCGACCCTGTCATCGCCGGGCTCGGCGTCGCGACTGCGTCCTCGGCGAGCGCGCGGTTGATCGGCTCGAGCAGGTCGAAGTCGATGCCCACCGCCGCCGGCCCGACCTGCCAGATGCGAATGAAGTGCTCGGCGAGGTCGGGGTCGGTCCACGGAGGCGTCGCCTCGCGCACGTCGTGGCCGAGCTCGGCGAGCAGTGCGGCCGTCTCGAGCACGGCCGCGGCGCACGTCTCGTCGACGGGAACTTCGACGGGCGGGGTCAGCGTGAACGCGACGCGCAGCCGGCCGGGCTCGAGCTCCGCCTCGGCGAGGAACGCACGCTCCGGCTCGGGCGCGACGAAGACGTCGCCGGTCTCGGGGCCCGTCATCACGTCGAGGAGCGCCGCCGCGTCGCGCACGGTGCGCGCGATCGGCCCGTTCGTCCCGAGGCCGAGCGATCCCGATCCCCACGGCGCCGGTGACACGCGGCCGCGCGACGGCTTGATCCCGACGAGACCGCAGCACGAGGCCGGGATGCGGATCGAGCCGCCGCCGTCGCTCGCGTGTGCGATCGGGCAGAGGCCGGCGGCGGTTGCCGCGGCGGCGCCGCCGCTCGAGCCGCCCGGCGTCCGCGACGTGTCCCACGGGTTCCGGCACGCGCCGTTCAGCTCCGACTCGGTCATCGCGATCGTCCCGAGCTCGGGCGTGTTCGTCTTCCCGAGGACGACGAATCCGGCGTCGCGAATCCGGCGCACTGTCGCCGTGTCGAACGCCGGGACGTTGTCGGCGAGCGCCTTCGTCGAGAGCGTCGTCCGCAGCCCCGCCGTCTCGGTCAGATCCTTGATCGAGATGGGAACGCCCGCGAACGGGCCGCTGCGAGCCTCTCTCGCGGCGTTCAGAGCACCGTCGGCGTCGACGGTCACGTACGCGTTGAGCGCATGGTCGATCCGCTCGATGCGCTCGAGGTACAGCTCGACGAGCTCGACGGACGAGACGTCGCCGTTACGGATCCGCTCGGCGAGCTCGAGCGCCGGCGTGAACGCGAGCTCGTCGCTCACCGCAGCACGACCTCGGCATTGGCGATGCTCGCGATCTCCTCCGGTCCGACGATGCGGTCGGGCCGCTCCGACGACGTGGACACTTCGATGCCGGCGAACTCGCCGGTTGTGCGATCCCCGCGTACGCGCGCGACGCGTCCGACACGCGTACGGGTGGTGTCGAGCACGAGCCAGCCGGGCTCGATCTGGAGCCACGACAGCGATTCCGCGAGTGGGATGTCGTCCCGCCGGCGGCGATCTGCGTCGACGAGAGCGAGCAGGCTCGGCATCGCGAGCACCTGCCCGAGCTCGACCGCGCGTCGGAGCGCGTCGAGCAGCCGCCAGCGCACCTCGCCGCGGTCGACGGGGCCGAGGCCCGGACGGATGAGCGCAGAGGCGTACTCCGCCGCGCTCGTCATCTCCGCAAGCATGCGGCGCATCTGCGCGAGGGCGGTCGCGTCGGCGGTCGTGAGCGACTGGAGGCCCGTCTCGACGCGCGGCTGCAGCTTCTCGTATGCGGTGCGCAGCCCGACGAGCTCGCCTTGAGTCGTCGGCTCGTCGTGCAGCCATTGGGGCAATGCCGCGGGAAGCCTGTGGCCGAGATCGATGTCCGGATCGACTTGCGCCATGCGCGCGCACCGGATCCATTGCGGCACCTCGTCGATGCATGGGCTTGCGAAGGCGAGGGTCGACCGCGGGACGAAGCCGGCCGTCGCCGGGTCGTCGCGCGTGTCGCACTCGATCAACGTGTCGACGATCGTCTGGAACGCGAACGCGTTCCACGCGCACACGCGGAAGAGCAATGTGCCGCGGTCGGTGCCGACGGCCGCGTCCGCTTCCTCTGCGAGCGAGTACGCGATCGCGCCTGCGCGTCGCCGCGCCTCGAGCTCACCGATCGAGACTTCACCATGGGCCGCGGAGCGAAGCCAGCGGAGCACGTCAGCTCAGCGGTTGCGGCCTGTGAGCCACCAGGCCATGCGCTGATACCACGTCGAGCCTTCGGGGATGATTCGCTCCTCGATCTCCGTGCGCATGTCGTCGAGCGGCGCGACCCCGCTGCCCGGAATCGTGAGCCGCACCTCGCCCTCGGCGATGCTGTCGACGATCTCGGCGGGGACGTACTTCACCGGTCCGAGCGTGCCCGTCTTGACGCCGAAGCCGTCGAAGATGTCCGCCGTCTCGTCGCCGGCGATCTCGTGGATCGATCCGACCTTCTCGCCGTCGCGGTCGAAGACGGCCCAGCCTTTCTCGACCGCCTTCCAGGAGACGGGATCGGGCATCAGACTGCTTTGCCTCCGACGTACCAGACCGGTCCCTGCGTTCCGACGGGATGCGTGTCGGACAGGGCGCGCAGCACGCGCACCTCGCCGGGGATGGCGGCGTCGTCGAGGCGCGAGAGGCAGCGGTGCACCATTCCGGACGACGCGCCGTAGCCGAAGGTGCGCGCGACGCGGAAGTGGAAGCCGGGCTTGCCGGCGCCGCTCTGGAACGGATTGAGCGGCGCGGTGAGAAGCGCAGCCTGCTCGACGTGGTCGCTCGACGTCAGCTCGAGCTCGCACAGGAGGTCGCTCCAGTCGGATGGGAGCGTCTCGAGGACGGCGTTCCATGCGCCTGCGAGCGTCGGTCGCGAGACGACGGGCTCGGGCGGTGCCTCGTCCGACGAGACGAGCGTGAGCACGCCGGCGATGCCCTCGGAGTCGAGACGCCGCAACATCCGTCGCACCGCTTCGGGTCCGATCGCGCTGCCGGTGCGCTGAACGAAGAAGCGGATCTCGTGTCCCGAGCGACCCGGGCCTGCTGGCCCGAGCAGTGCGAGTGCGCGCTCGACGCGTGCGTCGTCGTCGACCGTGAGCTTGAGTCGCGCGTCGTGCCACCTCGGATCCAGGCCCTTTTCGAGCTCGTTCCACTGGTCGGCGAGGCGCATCGCGCGAACCGTACACTGCCCCCGCAGATGGTGTACGTCGCTCATTCTCGCTACGCATGTAACCAGAGGCCGTAGGCCAGTGGCCAAGGTCGAAGCAAAGAAAACACTGCCGGAGAGCGAGCTCCGCGACGTGCTGCGCGAGATGCTCCTCATCCGCCGCTTCGAGGAGAAGGTGGAGGAACGTTTCCGCGCCGGCGAGCTCCCCGGCTTCCTCCACGTCGCCATCGGCCAGGAAGCGTGCGCCGTCGGCGTCTGCCGCGCGCTCGAGGACGGCGACATCATCGCCTCGACGCACCGCGCGCACGGGCACACGCTCGCGAAGGGGACGCACCCGAACGAGCTGATGGCCGAGCTGTACGGCAAGACCGAGGGCTGCTCGCACGGCTACGGCGGCTCGATGCACCTGTACGACATCGAGCGCGGGAACATGGGCGCCAACGCCGTCATCGGGGGCGGGCTGCCGCACGTCACGGGCGCCGCGCTCGCGTTCCAGATGCGGGGCGAGCCCCGCGTCGCGGTCGCGTTCTTCGGCGACGGCGCGACGAACATCGGGACGTTCCACGAGGCGCTCAACCTCGCCCAGCTCTGGAAGGTGCCGGCGGTCTTCGTGCTCGAGGACAACAAGTGGGCCGAGTCGACCCCGGAGAAACAGCACTCGCCGATCCGCGATCTCTCCGAGCGTGCGAAGGCGTTCGGGATGAAGGCGATGAAGGCCGACGGCCAGGACGTCGAGGCGGTGTACAAGACGACGCGGCAGGCGCTCGAGCACGCGCGCTCCGGCAAGGGGCCGGTGTTCGTGCACCTCGACTGCGTCCGTCTGCACGGCCACTACATCGGCGACCCGCAGGTGTACCGCGACAAGGACGAGGCGCGGAAGCTCGCGGAGACGCGCGACCCGATCACGCTGCTGCGGAGGAAGCTCGAGATCGGCGACGACGAGTTCGACGAGGTCGACGCAGAGGTGACGGAGATCGTCGAGGCATCGGTGGAGTTCGCGAAGAACGGGACCGATCCCGCTCCCGAAGATGCGCTGAAGAACATCTATGCCTGAGCTGAGTTATCGCGAGGCGGTGCGCGACGCGCTCGCGACCGCGATGCGCCAGGACGACGGCGTCTTCATCATGGGCGAGGACATCGCCGAGATGGGCGGCTCGATGGGCGTCACGCACGGGATGCTCGACGAGTTCGGCCCGGAGCGCGTGCGCAACACGCCGATCTCGGAGATGGCGCTCGCCGGTGCAGCGATCGGCGCCGCGATGCAGGGCATGCGCCCCGTCGCCGAGATCATGTACGAGGACTTCATGACGCTCGCGGCCGAGCAGGTCGTGAACCAGGCGGCGAAGCTCCGCTACATGTCGGGTGGGCAGCTCACCGTTCCCGTCGTCTTCCGCACGCAGGGCGGCGCGGGCTGGTCTCCGGGCGCGCAGCACGCGCAGCAGCTGGAGGCCTGGTTCGTGCACATCCCCGGGCTCAAGGTCGTGTTCGCATCGACGCCGGAAGACGTGCGCGGCCTGCTGTGGTCGGCGATCTACGACGACAACCCGGTCGTCTTCTTCGAGCACCGCACGCTGTACGGCATCAAGGGGAGCGTCCCGGATGAGATCGAGCCGATCCCGATCGGCAAGGCGCGCATCCACCGCGAAGGCGAGGACGTGACCGTGATCGCAACCGGGCGCCTCGTGCACGAGTCCCTCGAGGCGGCGGAGGAGGCGGAGAAGCAGGGCGTCTCCGTCGAGGTCGTCGACCCGCGCACGCTGCAGCCGCTCGACGAGGAGACGCTCGTCGCGTCGGTGAAGAAGACGAACCGCGCCGTCGTCGCGCACGAGGCGGTGACGCGCATGGGCTTCGGCGCCGAGGTCGCGTCGGTCATCCAGTACCAGGCGTTCGACTGGCTCGACGCTCCGATCGAGCGCGTGGGGGCGAAGTTCTCGCCGCTGCCGTTCGCGCCGGTGATGGAGCAGTTCGTCGTGCCACACGCCGACGACGTGCTCGCGGCGATCATGCGGACGGTCGGGAAGTAGTGGCGACCGAGGTCAAGCTCCCGCGGCTCGGGCAGGGGATGGAGTCGGGGACGATCGTCCGCTGGCTCAAGTCCGAGGGCGAGCAGGTTGCGAAGGGCGAGCCGCTGTACGAGCTCGACACCGACAAGGTGACGCAGGAGGTCGAGGCCGAGGCGACCGGCGTCCTGCTGAAGATCGCTGTGAACGAGGGCGAGGTCGAGGTGGGCCGGACGATCGCGTTCATCGGCAACGAGGGCGAGGCGGTCACTGCGCCGGTCGCAGCGACTGACGTCGCTGCGACTAGCGAGGCGAAGCCGAAAGCAAAGTCGGAACCCGTCGCTCCGCCGTCGAACGAGTCAGGCACGACCAACGGTCGCGTCAAGGCATCTCCGCTCGCGCGCAGGCTCGCGCGCGAGCGCGGGATCGATCTCGCCGCAGTTCGCGGCACCGGTCCGGAAGGCCGCATCGTGGCCGAAGACGTGGAGCGCATCCAGGAGGCGCCAGCGCCCTCGCTAGTCGCCGCGTCAGCGGCGACCGAGACCTCGACGCCGCTGACCAGCATCCGCAAGACGATTGCGCGCCGGCTGACGCAGGCGTGGACGGTGCCCGCGTTCATGCTCACCGTCTCCGCCGACATGACGCGCGCGAACGAGCTCGTCGCGCGGCGCCGCGAGCTGGAGCCCGACGTGCGCGTGACCGTCACCGACGTCTTGACGCGGGTGTGCGCGCAGGCGCTCGTCCGGCATCCCGGCATGAACGTCCAGTTCACCGACGAGGCGCTGCTGTCGTTCCCGAATGCGAACGTCGGCATCGCCGTCGCCGCGCCGCAAGGGCTCGTCGTCCCGGTCGTGCACACCGCGGAGCAGCTGTCGCTGTCGCAGATCGCCCACGCGCGCGGCGATCTCGTCTCCCGCGCGCGCGACGGGAAGCTGCGCGCGGAGGACCTCGACGGCGGGACGTTCACGATCTCGAACCTCGGCATGTTCGACGTCGACCAGTTCGTGGCCGTGCTCAACCCGCCGCAGGCGTCCATCCTCGCCGTCGGTGCGACGCGCGACCAGGTCGTCCCCGTCGACGGCGACCTCGCCATCGTCCCGCTGATGACGATGACGCTGACCTGCGATCACCGCGCTGTCGACGGCGCGACGGGCGCCGAGTTCCTGAAGACGATCAAGACGTTCCTCGAGGACCCCGGCCTCGCCCTCTAGTGGCCGCGGGGCCGACCGTCTGGTACCACGTCCGCGACCTCGACGCAGGCCGGCATTTCTATCGCGAGGTGCTCTGCTTCGAGGAAGTCGCCGTCGACTTCAACAAGCGCTGGACGCACCTGCGGCGCGGGCTGATGGAAATCGGCCTCGTCGAGGGCGAGCCGCAGGTGGACGGCGCCGTGGCGCACGTCGACGTCGCCGACGTGAAGCATGAGGCCGACCGGCTCCGAGACGCCGGCGTGGAGGTCGGCATCGTCCTCGAGCTCACCGGCGAGATGCGCCTTCTCGACGTCTACGACCCCGACGGCAACCGCGTGCAGCTCGCGCAAGAATTGTGACTCCGATGCTGCGCCCGGTCGACAGGCACGACGTCCGCTTCCTTCGCGACATGCTTCGGCACGCGTACCACGCGAGGCTCAGCGAGGACGGGGAACGGCCCGTCTACCGGTACGTCCGCAACTGGGGACGCCCCGGCGACGCGGGCGTCATCGCGATGGAGGGGCCGCACGCTTACGGGGCGGCGTGGTACCGGCTCTTCACCGCCGACGAGCCGGGCTTCGGCTTCGTCGACGAGCGGACGCCGGAGTTGACGATCGCCGTCGTCCCGAGCCGGCGCGGCAAGGGCGCGGGCAAGGAGCTGCTCGAGGCGCTGCTCGACCGGGCCCGCGCGAACGGCTACGAAGCCGTCAGCCTCAGCACCGACGAGGATCAGGTCGGCTGGTATCAGCAGTTCGGATTCGAGACCGTCTCCGAGTCGCCGCATACCGTGACGATGATCGCCCGCCTCTAGTTACGCTGCACGGCATGGACGTCGACGTCGCAGTTCTCGGAGGAGGCCCCGGCGGATACACCGCCGCCATCCGCGCCGCACAGCTGGGCGCGAAGGTCGCATGCATCGAGAAGGAGCCCGAGCTCGGCGGTACGTGCCTCCGCGTCGGCTGCATTCCGACGAAGGCATGGGTGCAGACCGCATTCGCGCTCAAGGAAGCGGAGGAGCACTTCGCGAAGTTCGGCGTCAACGTCGGCAAGGCAGAGCTCGACTTCACCGCGTCGAACGCGTGGAAGGCAGGCGTCGTCAAGCAGATGACGCAGGGCGTCGCCGGCCTCTTCAAGGCGAACGGCGTCGAGTGGGTGAAGGGCACCGGCCGCTTCACCGACGCGAAAACGATCGCGGTCGAAGGCGGCGAGAACGTGACCTTCAAGCAGGCGGTCATCGCGACGGGCTCGTTCCCGCTGCGCCCGCCGATCCCCGGCCTCGCCTCGCCCCGATGCGTCGACTCGACCGGCCTCCTCGCGCAGGAGCAGGTGCCGCGCCGGCTCGCCGTCCTCGGCGGCGGCATCATCGGCTCCGAGTTCGCGTCGATCTTCAATCGCTTCGGCTCCGAGGTGACGATCATCGAGATGCTCACGCTCATCCCGCAGGAGGACGAGGACGCGGGCATCGAGCTGGCGAAGCAGTTCGGCAAGCGCGGCATCACGCTTCATCTCGGGAAGCAGTGCACGCGCGTAGAGGACGACGGCTCGCAGCTGACCGTCCACTTCGGCGACGGAGAGACCATCCAGGCCGACCTCATGCTCGTCTCGGTCGGCCGCGCGCCGCTCGTCGAAGATCTCGGCCTCGAGGTCGCGGGCGTGCAGTTCGACCGGCGTAGCGGCATCTCCGCCGACGAGCACCGGCGCACGAGCGTCCCGCACATCTATGCGGTCGGCGACTGCGCCGGCTACTGGCAGCTCGCGCACACGGCGTTCCGCGAGGGCGAGGTCGCGGCCGAGAACGCGTGCGGCCACGACGCCGTCGTCGACAACCGCGCGGTGCCGCGCCCGATCTACACCGAGCCGGAGATCGCCGCCGTCGGCCTCACCGAGGCGCAGGCGCGCGAGGAGTACGGCGACGACGTCGCCGTCGGGCAGTTCCCCTGGGTCGCGAACGCGCGCGCGGTGATGCAGGACGAGACCGTCGGCTGGGTGAAGTCGATCCACGAGACCCGCTACGGCGAGCTGCTCGGCATCGTCATGGTCGGCCCGCACGTGACCGACCTGATCGAGGCCGGCGTCGTCGCGATCGACGCGGAGTCGACCGTGGAGACGGTCGCGGACGGCATGGCGCCGCACCCGACGCTGTCGGAGGCGATCAAGGAAGCCGGCCTCGCCGCCCTCGGCAGGGCCATCCACATCCCGAACCGCAAGCCCCGCGCCAAGCAGCCTGCTTAGGCGTCGCTTGCGATGCCGACCAGAAGTAGGCCGAGCCGGCTTTGCCGGCGGCCGCTCTAGCTCCGCGCAGGTTTTCGCGAAAACGGGCATCTAGTCAGGCATGGCGGCCGAGCCGCGCCTGGACCAGTCCTTCGACCGGTTGTACCGGCGCCATTCCGCGCACGTGTACCGCTACGCGTACGGAATGCTGCGGAACCGCGCCGACGCGGAGGACGTCACGCAGACGACATTCCTCAACGCGTACCGGGCGCTCGAGCGCGGGGAGGACCCGCGCTCGCCGCTCAACTGGCTCATCAAGATCGCGCACAACGTCTGCCTGCAGCGCTTCCGCACCGCGGCGCGCCGCCCGCAGGAGGTCGCGCTCGACTACGACGCCGCCGACGAGCTCGTCGACGACGACGGGCCCGCGGCCGAGGACATCCGCCGCGCGCTCGGACATCTCGCGTTCAACCAGCGCGCCGCGATCGTCCTCCGCGAGATCGAGGGTCGCTCGTACGCGGAGATCGGCGAGGTGCTCGGCCTGACGACGAGCGCCGTCGAGACGCTCGTCTTCCGTGCCCGTCGCGCGCTGCGCGAGCAGCTCGAGGGCGAGTTCACGTGCGCCGAGGCCGAGCTTGCGCTGTCGAAGCAGCTCGACCGGGCTCTCTCCCGCGCCGAGAAGTCCCACCTTCGCGCCCACCTGCGCGAGTGCCCCGAGTGCGCGACCCTCGCCCGGCGCCAACGGGCCCAGCGGGCGGCGCTCCGGGCATTCGGCGGCGCCCTCCCGTGGGGCAGCGGCCTCGGCTTCGGGCTCGCCGCGAAGACGGCCGCGGTCGTCGTGACGGCAGGCGCCCTGGGCGCGGGGACGTACGACCTGCGCCACACGATCCTGCCTCCCGCGAGCCAAAAAGCCGCTCCGAGCGTCCATTCGGCCAAGACTGCGACGCCGGTGCGCAAGTTTTCGGCCGGAGCGACATCTCAATCATCAGGACGTGCCCTCGTCCCCACCCCTCGGGGCCATGCCGCCCGCGGGCCCCGGGGGGTGCTTGAACTTGGGGATCGGGTAGCCTCGACCAACCGGAAGGAGGTCGAGCATGAGCATCGTCAACAGGCGCAACGCGTTCATCGGGTGGGTCGTGGTGAAGGCGGGCAAGCGAGCGGCCAAGCGGAAGGCGCAGGGAGCAGTTCCGACCGCGCGAAAGGGCGGGGCGGTCGCGGGAGCGCTCGCGGCGCTCAGCGGGCTACTGCTGCTCAAGCGCAAGAAGCGCACGGACACGGACTGAGTGACCAAGGATCTGTTCCGCCGGTCGATAGCGGATCTCATTCCGTACGAGCCGGGCAAGCCGATCGAGGAGGTCCAGCGGGAGCTCGGGCTGGACCGGGTGATCAAGCTCGCTTCGAACGAGGGCCCGTTCCCGCCGTTTCCGGCGGCGGTCGAGGCGATCGCGCGGGCAACCGCTGAGCTGAACCGGTATCCCGACGGCGGCGCATACGCGCTGCGGTCGGCGATCGCCGACCACCACGGCGTCGCGATCGAGGAGGTGATCGTCGGCGCCGGCGCCGACGGGGTCATCGACCTGCTCTCGCAGGCGACGCTCGACGCCGGTGACGAGATCGTCTGCGGCTGGCCGTCGTTCCCGAGCTACGTCCTCGACGCGCTCAAGCTCGGGGCCGTGCCGCGCAAGGTGCCGCTCCGCGAGCACACGTACGACCTCGACGCGATGCTCGCCGAGGTCGGGCCGCGGACGAAGCTCGTCTACGTGTGCCATCCGAACAACCCGACCGGCACCGCGAACGGGCGCGCCGAGCTGGTCGCGTTCGTCGAGCGCCTGCCCGACCACGTGCTCGCGGTCGTCGACCAGGCGTACTTCGAATACGTCGACGACCCCGACTACGCGGACGGCGTCGCCGACCTCTTCAAGCAGGGCCGGCGCGTGGCTGTGCTGCGGACGTTCTCGAAGATCTACGGGCTCGCGGGCCTGCGCGTCGGCTACGGGATCGCGCCGAAGGACGTCGTTGTCGCCACGAGCAAGGTGCGGCGCGCGTTCGACGTCGCCGCGACGGCGCAGGTGGCGGCGCTCGCAAGCATCGGCGACGAGGAGGAGCTGGCTCGGCGCCGGGCGCTCAATGCGACCGGCCGCGAGGCGCTGGGGGAGACGCTCCGCGCGCACGGGATGGAGCCGGCCGGCCCGGCGCTCGGGAACTTTCTCTACGTCGAGGTCGGCGACGGCGCCGCCCTCTTCGACCGGCTTCTGCGCCAGGGCGTCATCGTCCGGCCGCTCGCCGGCTTCGGCGCCCCGGAGGCGATCCGGGTGACGGTGGGGACCCCGGAGGAGAACGCGTTCTTCGCTGCCTCTTTGGGACAGGTCCAAACAAGAGTCTCGTAGTCGGGCGCCAAGGCTGCTAGGTTCGCAGGCGCCCTGACAGCTGTCAGCCGTCAGCTGCTGCCTCTCCGCAACGCGGGCTTCCGCCTGTTGGCGATCGCGACCCTCGGGTCGAGCGTCGGCACGCTGCTCGCGGCGATCGCCCTTGCGATCGACATCAAGGACCGGACCAACTCGGGCCTGTGGGTCGGCGCCGTCCTCGTGGTCGCCTACCTGCCGACGGTCGTCATCGGCCTGACGCTCGGGCCGCTGCTCGACCGGCTCCGCCGGCGCGACCTGATGATCGGCGCGGACCTCATCCGCGCCGCGGTCTTCTTCACGCTGCCGTTCACGAGCAGCCCGGCGACGATCGTCGCGCTCGCCGCCGTCGCGGGCGTCGCAAACGGCTTCTTCCGCCCGGCCGTGTACGCGGGCATCCCGAACCTCGTCTCCGACGAGGAGCTCCCTGCGGCCAACGCCCTCCTCCAGTCGATGGAGAACGTCAGCTGGGCGATCGGCCCCATCGTCGGCGGTCTCCTCACCGCGGCCGCAGGCGCGCATGCGGCGTACTGGATCAACGCCGTCTCGTTCCTCGTGTCGGCGTTCCTCATAGCCCGCATCCCGGCGCGGCTGCTGCAGAGCGAGGTCGCGCTGACGCGCGGTCACTGGCACGACCTCGGCGACGGCTTCCTCGCCGTCATTCGGTCGCAGCCGCTGCTGGCCGTGCTGGTCGGGTGGGGGATCGCGTGCCTCGGCATCGGCGCGTCGAACGTCTCCGAGGTGTTCCTCGCGAAGAACACGTTCCACGCCGGCGACTTCGGCTACGGGCTCATCTACGGCGCGATCGGTGGTGGCCTCCTGGTGGGGAGCTTCGCCGGGAGTGCGCTGCTCGAGCGGGTCGGCCCCGCGCGGACGTATGCCGCCGGGCTCGTGCTGATGGCGGTCGGGTTCGGCGGCGCCGCGGCGAGCCCCAACATCTGGGTGGCGTCGGCATGTGCCGCCGTCGGCGGCGCCGGCGACGGAGCGGCAATCATCTGCAACGCCGTCCTCGTGCAGCGCGGATCGGCCGACGAGATGCGCGGCCGCGCGCTCACGTTCGTCATGAGCGCGACGTTCCTCGCGACCGCGGTCGCCAACGGGGTCGCCGGCGCGCTCCTGCACACGGTCAGCCCGCGCTGGATCTGGGGCGGCGCCGCGGTCGCGTACGCCGTCGCCGCCGGCGTCGGGTACGTCCTCGCGCGCGAGCCGCGCGGGGTCGCGTCGGTCGAACCGGCCCACTAACTAGAGTCACCCCCCGTGGCGGGGCGTCGCGACTGGACGAGGGAAACGCTCGCGGCCGGCGTCCGCGAGGGCGACCGGCGCGCCTTGGCACGCGCCATCACACTCGTCGAGAACGGCGACCCGCTCGCCTACGGTGTCGTCGCCGACCTCTATCCGGCCACGGGCCACGCGTATGCGATCGGCATCACCGGGCCGCCCGGCGTCGGCAAGTCGAGCCTCATCTCCGCGCTCGTCCGCACCGTGCGCGCGGAGGAGACGACCGTCGGCGTCGTCTCGGTCGACCCGTCGAGCCCGTTCTCGAAGGGCGCGCTGCTCGGCGACCGCATCCGGCTGACCGACCACTTCCTCGATCCCGGCGTCTTCATCCGCTCGATGGGGACGCGCGGCCATCTCGGCGGCCTCGCCGAGGCGACGCTGCAAGCGCTGCTCGTGCTCGACGCCGCCGGCAAGGACGTCGTCTTCCTCGAGACCGTCGGCGC
>DASXLN010000312.1:0-2944 GCA_036496165.1 Gaiellaceae bacterium
CGGCTTCATCACGAGCACGCAGGAGAACATCCAGGTGGTGCAGGAAGTGCTCGGCCAATCCGCGCCGCAGCCGCCCGCTCCGGGCACGGGCCTCTTCGGGCCCGGCTGCGTCGTCGGCAATCAGCAGTTCAAGTAGACGACGAGTCGCCGCCGGACGAGGTCTTCTTCTCCGCCGGCTTCGAATCGGGCTTCTTCGTCTCCGTCGACGGCGCGCTGTCGCCGCCGCCGCCGCCGTCCTTCTTCGCCGTCCCCTTGCCGTAGTCCGTCGAGTAGAACCCCGAGCCCTTGTAATGGATCGCGACGGGATAGAGGACGATCTCGACCGGCGCGGCACCGCAGACGTCGCACGTCTCGGGCGCCGGCGCCGTCATCGACTGGAACCGCTCGAAGACGTGGCCGTTGGGGCAGCGGTACTCGTAGATCGGCATGAGGGAGCAAGGCTACCGGCGGATCCGGGCGATCCCCGATGGTCGGGCAGCCGAGCGGCCCCATCTTCGGGGCATGGAGCCGACGAACCTCGCGGGACGCGCGGGCCGCTGGAGTGCGGCGAACTGGAAGAAGGCGCTCTTCGGCGCCTTCGCGGCCGCGCTCGCCGCGATGGCGATCGGACAGGTGGTCGGGCACGTCCAGATGAAGGACTCGCAGATGGCGAGCGGCGAGGTGGGACGTGCGCTCCGGATGTTCGAGGCCGCGAACTTCAAGCAGCCGTCCGGCGAGAGCGTCCTCGTGCAGAGCTGGAAGTACACGGCGACGAGCCCGATCGTCCAGTCTGCGATCGCCGGCGTCGTCCAGAACCTCGCGGGGCAACCGAACGTCGTCGACCTGCGGGACCCGCGCACGATCCCGGGCGGCGGCGGGTTCATCTCGAAGGACGGACACTCGGTGCTCATCCAGTTCGACGTCCGCGGCGATCCCGACAAGGCGCAGGACAAGATCCGCCCGATCATCGACGCGGTCGCGAGTGCGCAGCAGGCGAACCGGGCCGTGTCGATCCGCGAGATCGGCACCGCGAGCTCGAACTACGAGCTCGGCCGGGAGTTCAACAAGGACTTCGCGAACGCCGAGCGCCTCACGATCCCGATCACGCTCGTCATCCTGCTCGCTGCGTTCGGCGCGCTCGTCGCCGCAGGGCTGCCGGTCCTCCTCGCCTTCGGCGCCGTCCTCGCGTCGCTCGACCTCTTCTCCGTGGTCACGCATGTCTACCCGGTCGACTACCAGTCGAGCTCTGCCGTGATGCTGCTCGTCGGCATGGCGGTGGGCGTCGACTACTCGCTCTTCTACCTTCAGCGCGAACGGGAAGAGCGGGTCGCCGGCAATGAGGCGCGGCCGGCGCTGCTAAGAGCAGCCGCCACCTCCGGGCAGGCCATCCTCATCTCCGGCTGCACCGTGCTCATCGCGGTGGCGGGCCTCTTCATCGCCGGCAACCGGATCTTCACCGGCATGGCGATCGGGACGATGCTCGTCGTCGCCGCATCCGTCATCGGCTCACTGACGGTCCTGCCGGCGGCGCTCTCGAAGCTCGGCGATCGCGTCGACCGTGGGCGTATCCCGTTCATCGGGAAGTACAAGCATGCAGCCGGCGAGTCGCGCTTTTGGGGCTTCGTCCTCGACCGCGTGCTGCGGCGGCCGGTCGTCGCCCTCGTGCTCGCAGGCGGGCTCCTGCTCGCAGCGGCGTCGCCCGTGTTGTCCATGCACACGAAGCTGCCCGGCTTCACGGACATGCCCGCGCAACTGCCGATCGTGAAGACGTACAAGGCGGTCATCAAGGCGTTCCCCGGCGCGCCGACACCGGCCGACGTCGTCGTGCGTGCGCCGAACGTCCGCGCCCCCGCCGTCTCGGCTGCGATCGGAAGACTCGAGCGCGACGCGATCGCCACCGGTGTCATGTTCCGGCCGATCCAGGTGCGGATCAGTCCCGATGCGACGGTTGCCGACATCCAGATCCCGCTCGCGGGAAACGGCGACAACGCCGCATCTCTCGCGGCGCTACAGACGCTGCGCGGGACGGTGCTGCCGGACACGCTCGGAACCGTCGGCGGCGTCGACTATGCGGTCGCCGGCCTGACCGCGGGCACACACGACTTCAACACGCTGATGAAGGCGCGCATGCCCTGGGTGATCCTCTTCGTCCTCGCGCTCGCGTTCGTCCTTCTCCTGGCGACGTTCCGCTCCGTCGTCATACCGATCACCGGGATCGTGCTCAATCTCTTCTCCGTCGGCGCGGCATACGGTCTCCTCGTCCTGATCTTCCAGAACACGTGGGCGGAGGGAATCCTGCAGTTCACGTCCAACGGCTCGATCACGTCGTGGCTGCCGATGTTCCTCTTCGTCGTGCTCTTCGGACTGTCGATGGACTACCACGTGTTCATCCTCAGCCGCATCAAGGAGCTCCGTGACGGCGGCATGCCAACCGAGGAGGCGGTGTCGCGCGGGATCCGGCGCACGGCGGGCACCGTGACGAGTGCGGCCATCATCATGGTCGCCGTCTTCGGGATCTTCGGCACGCTCCAACTGATCCAGATGAAGCAGCTGGGCGTCGGCCTCGGACTGGCCATCCTGATCGACGCGACGGTCATCCGCGGCGTCATGCTGCCGGCGACGATGAAGCTGCTCGGCGAGTGGAACTGGTACATGCCGCGCTGGCTCGAATGGGTCCCGAGCCTCACCCCGAGCGAGCGGCTGCGCGCCCTACCGCTGTAAATCTCCTTCCTGCTCCAGCATCTCCCGGTAGCAGGGAGCGCCTTCGAACGCGGCGAGGCCGGCGGGATGGAGCTGTCGCTCGCGACGGAGGTGCGCGAGGGTGCGGCGGCGGCGCGCAGCAGCCACCGCGGCTCCGGCGCCGACGACGGACCCGATGAGGAACGAGCGCAGACGGGCGGCTCTGTCCTCGCCTTCCATGGGACGATTGTAGGAAGTGCGGATCGCGACCCTCGGAGACGTGATG